>JAUTWX010000224.1 GCA_030838385.1 Acidobacteriaceae bacterium | reverse complement strand
CGAGAGGGAAGGGACCGCTCTTCCGGCAGGTCTACGTCGGGCTGCGCCACGCCATCCTCTCCGGCACCTTTCGCGGCGATGGCCGCCTGCCCTCCACCCGTGACCTCGCAGACCAGTTGGACATCTCGCGTTCCGTCGTCTTGCAAGCCTACGATCAATTGCTCGCCGAGGGCTACGTCGCCGGCCGCAGCGGCTCCGGCACCTACATCGCGCAGCACCTGCCATCCAGCCGCTCCTCTCCATCGAAAAAATCTGTTCCCCTGCGCCTGTCCACCTTTGGCGCAGCGGCGGCGAAGAGCGCGGCCACACTCGACTTTCAGGGCAGAAGGCCGCACCGGCATCGCTACGACTTCGCCTTTGGTCGCAGTGAGAGCGATATCGAGACCTTTCCCTTCGAGATGTGGCGGCGCATCCTGCTGCGGCGTGCGCGCAAAACCTCGGTATCGCATCTTGATTACGGTCCCGCAGCCGGCAGCGCTGCGCTGCGGGAAGCCATCTGTGCTCATCTGCGCCGCTCCCGCGCGGTGGTCTGCGACGCCTCCGACCTCATCGTCGTGAACGGCTCGCAGCAGGCACTCGATCTGATCGCGCGCGTACTGCTCGAACGCGGCGATCCGGTGGCGATTGAAAATCCCGCGTATCACGGTACTAAAAGGATTCTTCTCGCAGCGGGCGCTCACCTGCTTCCGGTCGCGGTCGATCGCGACGGTCTCAATCCAGCTCGGCTGCCGGCGAAGGCGCGCATGTGTTTCGTCACTCCATCGCACCAGTTTCCCACCGGAGCCATCCTTCCGCTCGCGCGGCGCGTGGCGCTGCTCGCGTGGGCTCGCCGCAAAAACGCGGTGATCGTGGAGGATGACTACGATGGCGAATTCCGCTACGAAGGACAGCCGCTCGAATCCTTGCAGGGCTTGGACACCGACGGACGCATCCTTTATGTAGGCACGTTTTCTCGCACCGTCTTTCCTGCGCTGCGCGTGGGCTATTTGATCGTTCCCAAATCATTGGCCGCGGTCTTCACTGCGGCAAAGTGGCTCAACGACCAGCACTCTCCCACGCTCGAGCAGGAGACGCTTGCGGAGTTCATTAGCAGCGGAGCCTACGAGCGCCATCTGCGCCGCGTCCGCCGCCGCAACGCAGCGCGTCGCGCGGCACTGCTCGAGGCCATTCACGAGCGTCTGGGCAACCGCGTCGAAGTCACCGGCGATGGCGCCGGCGCGCACGTCGTGCTGTGGCCCAAACGTCGTCTCTCGGAAGACGACATCGTCGCCCAGGCAGCAGCGCTGGGTGTCGGCGTCTATGGCATATCCTCATATTTTCTGAAGAAGCCCACACGCACCGGAATCATGCTGGGCTACGCACGCATGCGGGAAGCGGAGATTCGCGAAGGCATCCGGCGGCTCGGCGAAGTGGTCTGAGAATCGCGATTTGTCTCTATTGCGAACACCATTTCTGGCGATGCTTATTCCGCGGGAGTCATGATCTTCGCCGCCAGGTCTGGGGCAACCGCTCGAAAGTGTCTCAGGTTCCACGTATAAATCCGCTCGGCCCGCACCTTGCGCGCGCGCGCCAGAATGAGCGCATCGTAAATCACCGCGCCAGTCATCCCGCGCCGGCTCAGCGCATCGATAGTGTCGAAATATTCACCTCCATCGAGCGTGATCATGGTCGTGTGTTGCTGCATCCTCTCGATGAACTGCATCGCTGCCCGGGGATGGGCGCGCGATTCTCCAGGTAGTCGCGTGAGTGAGGCGTATACCTCAGCTAGCGAGTGAACCGGACACCCAGTTCTGGAACGCCGCAACCCCGCCAGCAACGGCCTGCTCGCTTCGTGATGCGGATGCCGATCAGAAAAGCTTGCCACCCATACCGAAGAATCGACAAAAATCATTGATCGTCGTCGATCGACTCGCGATGTCGGTGTTCGCGCGCCTCGCTAATCAACTCATTGAAGTAACTAAGTGGCAGTGGTTCGTGTCTGCCCTTGCTCTTCAGCACAGGCCAGCCATCGTGCGCTTCGATGGTCTCCGCAAATACCGGCTCGGGCTCCAGCACCAGCGAATCGCCTTCCGTCCGTACTCTGAGCCGGTCGCCGGGCCGTAGATGCAAGGCATCGCGAAACGCCTTCGGAACCACGAGGCGCCCTGCGCTGTCGATCTGAGCAGTGGACTTCATAATGCCATTATGGCAATACAAAATGGCATTTACGGGACTGGCCGAAAATCGATCGACCCCGACTAGCCTCCGGCCGATTTGGGAAATCGAGGATCGCGCTGCCCATTTTCTGCCATATCAATACCGCCAATCTGTCACACTGGAAGTAGCAATTGAATCTACAGAGCGCGCGATCAGTGAACGGCTCTCGCCTCTAACCCTTTAGAAAGACATATTTAGCCATAAGTCCTTTGCCTGGACACTTTAGGTCACGGGAGAGGCCCTAAATACATGAAGAAATAAGGTTTGCAGCCCGGTCTCCCGCACCGGAGGGGAGGGGGGGCCCGCACCTCGACGGATCGCAGATCGCGCATCGCCGCCTGATACGCTAAGGGTGCCGGAACCCACATGCCAGCCAAGACAACTCCCCCCGCCTTCGAGTCGTGGGGGCGCTATCCCAAGCACCGCGCCGACGTCGTTCCTCTCTATTGGACGAGCGATTTTCCGTTGTCTGCTCCTCCGCCGGCGCCCATGCTGGCCGTCGGAATGGGTCGCTCCTATGGCGATTCCTGCCTGCTCGACGGGGGAACGCTGCTGGCTGCTCGCGGGCTGGACCGCTTCATCTCCTTCAATCCGGCCAACGGCCTGCTGTGCTGCGAGGCCGGCGTCACCCTGGCCGAGATACTGGACTTTGCCGTCCCCCGCGGCTGGTTCCTGCCCGTCACGCCGGGCACAAAATTTGTCACTGTCGGAGGCGCCATTGCCAACGATATCCACGGCAAGAACCACCATGTCGCTGGCACCTTCGGCTGTCACGTGCCGCGCTTCGAGCTGGTCCGCTCCAACGGCCAGAAGTACGACTGCACCGCGACGCAAAATCGGTCGCTCTACGAAGCGACCATCGGCGGCATGGGCCTCACCGGCCTCATCACCTGGGCCGAGGTGCAGCTTCGCCCCATCGTCTCGCGCAGAATCAAACAGGATTCCATCAAGTTCACCGGACTGAATGAATTCTTCGCTCTCTCGCGCGAATCGCAGCACTTGGAGTACACCGTCGCCTGGATCGACTGTGTCGCCACCGGCAAGAACTTTGCCCGCGGCATCTTCATGCGCGGCGATCACTCCGAGCAGCCGGAAGAGCTGAAGCTCTCGGGCAAACCGAAGCTCACCATGCCCGTCGATCTCCCTGCGTTCCTGATGAATAAGGGCACCATCGGCGCCTTCAATACCGCCTACTACGCGAAGCAGTTCGCCAAGCGCAAGACGGGACTGATTGACTACGAGCCCTTCTTCTACCCGCTGGACTCCGTCCTTCACTGGAACCGGGCGTATGGCAAGCAGGGCCTGTTGCAGTTCCAGAACGTCATGCCGTGGGAGCCGGGCGAGTATCAGGAGGGCTTCACCCAACTGCTCAAGGCGATCACCGCCTCCGGCCTGGGCTCATTCCTGGCTGTGATCAAGACCTTCGGCACCGTCAAGTCACCCGGCATGATGAGCTTTCCCGCGCCTGGACCAATGATCGCGCTGGACTTTCCCGTGCGCGGCGAGCGCAGCTTCGACCTCACCGAAAAGCTCGCCGACATCACTGCCGAATACGGCGGCAAGATGTACCCGGCCAAGGATGCGCGCATGGCGCCGCGCCACTTCCAGCAGTTCTATCCCCAGTGGCAGGAGTTCGCCCGGTACATCGACCCGGCTTTCTCCTCCGCCTTCTGGCAGAGGGTCACCGCGCTTGCCTAGCCGGAACGTCTATCCCCCAAAGCGAATCCTGGTCCTTGGCGCCACCTCCGCAATCGCCATGGCGGTGATGCGCCAGCTCGTCACCCCGTCCGCCCACTTCTTTCTGGTGGCCCGGTCCAAGGACAAGCTCACGGCCGTGGCCCAGGATCTGCTGGTGCGCGGCGCTCTCCGGGTGGACATGATCGTCACCGATCTCGACGACACCCAGGCCCATCCGCAGATGCTCGCGGTCGCGACTTCACAACTGGGCACCATCGATCTGGCATTGCTCGCGCACGGAGTGCTGGGCGATCAGACGGCCGCCGAGCGAGATTATCTCGCCGCGGAGCCGATCCTGGTTACCAACTTCCTCTCCGCCGTCTCGCTGCTTACCTGGCTGGCGAACTACTGCGAGTCTCAGGGCCGGGGCACCCTTGCGGTCATCAGCTCCGTCGCCGGCGACCGGGGCCGCAAGAGCAACTACGTCTACGGAGCCTCGAAGGCAGGGCTCGATGCCTTACTCTCCGGCCTGCGCAACCGCTGCGACCGCTCCGGGGTGCAGGTGCTCACCATCAAGCCCGGCTTCGTCGCTACCCCGATGACCGCGCACATTCCGAAGAACGGCCTTTTCGCCACGCCGGAACAGGCGGCAAGCGGCATTCTGAACGCTGTTCGGAGACGCAAGGATGTCGTCTACGTGCCCTGGTTCTGGCGGCCGATCATGACCATCATCAAGGCCGTTCCGGAGCGCATCTTCAAGGGCCGAGACCTCTAGAGGCCCATTCGAGCCCGCGACTGCGGGCTGAAGGATCAGAGCACCAGACCGGCAGCCGGTTGCGTACTACTTGCGAAGCTTGCGGTATATCTCGGTGAAGAGGGGTGGCACCAGCTTGTGGGCCGTCGTCTTTAGCCGCGCGCCCAGTGGTTCCTTGCGCCCTGGCCGGCGCACAAATGCCACCGCGTGTTTTGTGGTTTCATCCTCTGCCGGCCTTCCATTGCTGAAGTAGTAGGTCGCGATGGATTTTCGAGTACGGTCCGGCGGGCAGGTCAGCGGCGTGGGATGGCCGTGGTAGGAGTAACTGGTGGTGGAGAAGATCGCGCAGCGATTAAAAATGGGCAGGATCTTCGCTTCCGCCTGCGTCAGCTCGCGGTTCCACAGCTCGAAGTGGCCGCCATACTCTTCCTTCCAGTCTTTATTCAGATAGACCAGCACATTGATGCGACGATCGACCTTGAGTTTCGGGTGATAGCTGTAGTCGGCGTGAACTTCGAGCGAGCCGCCGGGTTTGATCTGATGCAGGCCGCCGCCGTTGTAATAAGGATCTCCGAAAATGTCTGGGATGCCCGTCAGCTTTTCGAGGAACAGCAGCATCGGTCGGCTGTTCAGGAAGAAGAGAATGTCGCGGAGCGGCGAGGGCAGGAACTCCGCGTTATCGAACGCAAGCTTCTTATGCTGATCGAGACCACGGTGACGAAGCCAGTCGATCTTGTCGGGATCGGGAAACGTGGCAAGTGCGAGGTCCGCGACGGTTGACGGCAGAAAATCGTCGAAATAGATGTGAGGGAAAGGCTTGTTGGCAAGATACTTCGGCGCCAGGTCCTCGGCCCGTTGATCAAGTTGCTTGAGAAAGTCCTCAGCGAAAAGCTGATCGAGCACGCTGCTTCCGCTCAGGATGCCGCTTCCGTTTGAACCTGCACTCGAAGCGGATTGCTGAGTCTTCAGCTCTGCCTGCGACGTTCCCATTGACTCTCTCCTTCAACTAGGTCTGACCAGCAGGTCTGACTCTTACAAAGTGGACTCTAATTTGGCGAGCAGTGTCAACGCAGCACGATGGACTGCGGCCGTCGTCTTTCGCATCCACTCGGGCAATTGTCACCGCCGCGGTGTTCTCGCCCCGGTGTTCTGTAGTCCAGTTACCGCAGACTGGGACGGTTCTCTTAGATCTCTTTTACGTAGACCTTGCGTGCCAGCCCGAGCTTCTCAAGCAGCCAGATCGCATAGTAATTCGGATCGAACTCGTACCATGCCAGCCCATGGCGCGCAGAGACCGGATGCGCGTGATGGTTGTTGTGCCAGCCTTCGCCTCCGGTCAGCAGTGCGACCCACCAGTTATTGCGGCTGTCGTCCCGCGTGTCGTAACGGCGGGAGCCCCACATATGCGTCGCAGAGTTCACCAGCCAGGTCACGTGCAGTCCAAGCACCGTGCGCAGGAAGACGCCCCAGAGCACGCAAGGCCAGCCGCCGACGGCCAGCAGAACGAGGCCGACCACGGTGACCGGAAGCCAGTGATAGCGATCGAGCCAGCGATAGTAGGCGTGCTGCGTCAAATCAGGTGTGTAGCGCTGGAGCGCTGGGTCCTGGTTGTGCAGCGTGCCGTGCAGGATCCAGTCCATGTGCGACCACCATTTGCCGTCGCGTGGGGAGTGCGGATCGCCCGGCTTGTCGGTGAGTTGGTGATGCAGCCGGTGCACACCCACCCAATAGATTGGGCCGCCCTGCAGAGCCATCGTTCCGCAGGTGGCGATGATGTATTCCAGCCAGCGCGGCACCGCATAGCCGCGATGGGTCAACAGACGGTGATACCCGATGGCGATACCAACGTTCTGACCGAAGATCCAGAGCACCACGAACGCCGCTAAAGCCTTCCAGGAGAGGAAGAAAAGGGCAGCAATGGCGAGCACATGGAAGAGGCCCAGCACGATGGCGAAGACCCATTTGAGGGGTCCGCGGTTCTGCTGGGGTGCGTGGCCCGGGGCGGCTGGCGGATGGACCGGCGTTGCCGATGCGCTCGTAACTTCGTCTTCTAGCTGGCTTTGCGGGGTCATTGATTCTGAGCTTAGCGCGAAGCTATCCCGGCAACTGTAAGAGTTCCGTCATGGTTCGCGTCACGGTTCGACTAAACCGCCTGTCACCCTGATCCTGCGGGCGCATTTTTGATAATTATTAGCGTTTGATAGCCCGCCACCTTGTATGTGCCCCATCGGGCACCTATACTCGTAATTGCGACCGTTGAGGTAGGGATTCAACGGGCCTTGCCGACCGCAATGCTCAGACTTACCAAAAAAGCCGATTACGGGCTGATGGCGCTGAAATATCTGGCGGAACATCCCGAAGTGCCCTCGCAGAGCGCGAAGGACATCTCGGATGCCTATGGCATTCCGCCCCAGTTGCTTGCCAAGATACTGCAGCGGCTGACCAAGGTTGGGCTGCTGCGGTCGCACGCGGGAATCAACGGCGGCTACTCGCTCTCCCGGGACGCGGCCACCATCACGGCCTTTGAGGTGATCTATGCGATCGATGGCCCGCTGTTCATTACCTCCTGCGGTCCCAGCGCGGGAACCGGCCGCTCCTGCGACTTGTTGGAGAGCTGCACCATCAAAGAGCCGTTGAGCAAGGTGAACGACACGATTTCGGATGTGCTGAAGGCCATCCGCATCGCCGATCTGGTGGATGCCATCCCCTACGATCGGCGCATACATACGAACGGCGGTCACGCACGACCGCTGGTGACACTCGGCTAGTGCAAGATTCGACGGGCCACCCCCGGTGGCGGGAATAGAGAACGACCGATGAGCATGAATACCTTCGATGACGATGTGACGACGGTTCCCGCAGCGACGGTGAACGGCAATAGCGGCAGCAGCGCTCCCAAGGGCGTGAAGTTGCCGATCTATATGGATAACCACGCGACCAGCCCACTCGATCCCCGGGTGCTCGAGGCGATGATGCCTTACCTGACCGGCATCTTCGGCAACGCGGCCAGCCGCAATCACTCCTTCGGCTGGGAGGCGGAAGGGGCGGTGGAGAAGGCGCGCGAGCAGGTCGCAAAGCTCATCGGCGCGACGGCGAAGGAGATCATCTTCACCTCCGGCTCGACCGAAAGCAACAACCTGGCGCTGAAGGGAATCGCGGAGATGTACCGCGAGCGCGGCAACCACATCATCACCCAGGTGACCGAGCACAAGGCGGTGCTGGATACGTGCAAGCGGCTGGAGAAGTCGGGCTATCGCGTGACCTATCTGCCGGTGAAGGCCGATGGCCTGATCGATCTCGAAGACCTGAAGCGCGCCTTCGACGACAAGACCATTCTGGTCAGCATCATGTTTGCGAACAATGAGATCGGCGTGGTGCAACCGGTCGCCGAGATCGGCAAGCTGTGCCGCGAGCGCAATGTGATCTTCCACACGGATGCGGTGCAGGCAGTCGGCAAGATTCCGGTCGACGTGAACAGCATGAACATCGACGTGCTGTCACTGACCGCGCACAAGCTGTACGGGCCCAAGGGCGTAGGCGCCTTGTATGTCCGTCGTCGTAACCCACGCGTGCAGATTTCAGAGCAGATCAACGGCGGTGGCCATGAGCGCGGCATGCGCTCCGGAACGCTGAATGTGCCGGGCATCGTTGGGTTGGGAAAGGCTTGCGAACTCGCCGGACAGGAGATGGCGGCAGAGGGTGAGCGGCTGCGTAAGCTGCGCGACAAGCTCAAGACAAAGCTCGAGGGTTCGCTCGACTACATCCACGTGAACGGCTCGATGGAACACCGTCTGCCGAACAACCTGAACATCAGCTTCGTCTACGTCGAAGGTGAATCGCTGCTGATGGGCATCAACGATGTGGCAGTTTCGAGCGGATCGGCATGCACCTCTGCCACGCTTGAGCCATCGTATGTATTGAAGGCTCTGGGGCTGGGCGACGATGTCGCGCACAGCTCGATTCGCTTCGGCTTAGGCCGCTTCAACAGCGAAGCCGAAGTTGACTACGTGGCGGACAAGGTGATCGATATTGTGAAGAAGCTTCGCGAACTGTCACCTCTTTACGAGATGGTGAAGGAAGGCATCGACATCTCGAAGATTGAGTGGCAGGCGCACTAGGACGAAACGGATTTTTTGGCATAACGGTATGGGCAGGATCTGGAGGAAACGAAATGGCATATAGCGACAAGGTGATCGACCACTACAACAATCCGCGGAATGTCGGGCAAATGGACAAGAGCAGCGAAGCCGTGGGCACCGGCCTGGTGGGCGCTCCGGAGTGCGGCGATGTGATGCGTCTGCAGATTCGTGTGAACCCGGAGACCCAGGTGATCGAGGAAGCCAAGTTCAAGACGTTCGGCTGCGGCTCGGCGATTGCTTCGTCCTCGCTCGCGACGGAGTGGGTGAAGGGGAAGACTGTCTCCGAGGCGATGGAGATCAAGAACACGGACATCGTGAAGGAGCTGGCGTTGCCGCCGGTGAAGATCCACTGCTCCGTGCTGGCCGAGGATGCGATCCGCGCCGCGATCGGCGACTGGAAGAAGAAGAACGGCGTCGGTGAGACGGCAGCCACTCCGGCTGCGGTAGCGGCGAAGTAAGGGCGATGGCAGGGGCAACGACAGAGGTGATGCAGCCGGGAGTTCCTAGTCCCGGCAAGCAGGGCGTGGAAGTCACGCCCCGCGCGGTGGCACGCATCCGCTCCGCGATGGCCAAGGAGGGCATCTCGCCCACCGAGGGTGGCTTGCGTCTTGGTATTCTCGGCGGTGGCTGCTCGGGGTTGTCCTACAATATTCGCTTCGATACACAGCCGCGCGAGCGAGATCGCGTCTTCACCTACGGGGGCGATGTCCGCGTCTTCATCGATCCCAAATCCTTCATCTACCTGAATGGCATGGTGCTGGATTACGAAGAGACGCTGATGCGCCAGGGCTTCAACTTTATCAATCCCAACTCGAAGAAGTCCTGCGGCTGCGGCTCCTCCTTCACTGCTTAGAGTTTGTTTCGATCGTGTCGTGCAGCGTATGCAGAGTCATGCTCAAAATTCGAACGAAGCTGCTTCCGGACAGACCTACTTCGCGATGTTCAGCCTGCAGTGCAAGCTCACCATCGACACGGTCGCGCTGCAGCGTGATTTTTATAAGCTGAGCCGCCGCTTGCATCCGGACCTCTACGCGCGCAAGAGCGCGGAGGAGCAGGCATGGAGCCTGCGCCAGAGCTCATTGCTGAATGACGCCTACCGCACATTGAAGGATCCGGTTGCACGTACGGCGTATCTGCTGAAGCTCGAAGGTCTGCGCATCGAGGACGAGAATACCGAATCCCGCGACCCACTGGCGAAGCAGAACCGCGTGCCCGCGGATCTACTCGAAGAGGTCTTCGAACTGAACATGCAGCTCGAAGAGATGCGTACCAACCTGAAGATGGGCGAGGATGATCCGGCGCTGCGTGGCGACCTGGAGCGCGCGCAAGTGCAGTTCAAAGAGATGCTGGCAGCCGTCGATGAGGATCTGCATCGCGCGTGGGGCGCTTGGGACGCTGCACTGGACGCGAACGATGCAGTCGCAAAGGACAAACAAAAGAACGCGATGGTGGCCTTGCTCGATCGGCGCAGCTATTTGCGGAATCTTTTGCGTGAAGTGGACAGTGTGCTGGCCCCGCAGATGGCCGGCGCTGCGAAGGCGAATGTCTAAGGCGAAATGGACGAAATGGCAGAGACAGACACAGCACGCGTGGTCGGTATCGACCTGGGAACGACCAACTCACTGGTAGCCTTTATGCAGGGCGATCAGCCACGGGTCATTCCTGGCGACGATGGATCGAATCTCGTCCCCTCGGTTGTCGCCATGCCCGCTACGGGCAAGGAGCGTGCCGTTGTCGGCAACGCAGCGCGGGCCCACCTGCTGAACACGCCTGACCGCGCGATCTACTCGGTGAAACGCCTCATGGGTCGTGGCGTGGACGATGTCATTGAAGAGCTGAAGCTCTTTCCCTTCCGTCTTGCGCCGGACATTCAGCCTGGCGAGGTACTGCGCATTGACGTAGGCGGCCAGCAATACACGCCGCCGGAGATTTCCGCATACATCTTGCGGCAGCTCAAGCGCAATGCGGAGCGCTATTTTGGTGCTCCGGTCACGCAGGCAGTCATCACCGTTCCCGCCTACTTCAACGATGCGCAGCGTCAGGCGACGAAGGACGCGGGCCGCATGGCTGGACTTGAGGTGCTGCGACTGGTGAATGAGCCGACTGCTGCGGCCCTTGCTTACGGACTCGATCGTCAAAGAGACGGCATCGTCGCTGTTTACGATCTTGGCGGCGGCACCTTCGATATTTCGATCCTGAAGCTGCATGAGGGCATCTTCGAAGTAATTGCCACCAACGGCGATACCCATCTGGGCGGCGACGATCTGGACAACCTGCTGCTTGCCATCGCGCTCGACGAGATTGAGACAGAAGAAAAAATTCCCGCCCGGCAGCAGCCTGAACTGGTGCAGGCGTTGCGCAAAGCCGTGATCGATGCCAAGATCGCGCTCTCCGCAAACGAAAGCGTGCGCATCGAGGTCCCGCTACCAAATGGTCGACACTATCGGCGTGAGATCACCCGCACACAATTTGAACAGTTGATCGAGCCCATTTTGCAGCGCACGGCGGAGCCATGCCGACAGGCATTGCGCGACGCCGGTCTTACGCCTGCGGAAATTGGCGAGATTGTGCTCGTTGGTGGATCGACGCGCATTCCGCGAGTGCAACAGCTAGTGTCAGAGCTATTCGATCTGCCGGCTCGTGGCAAGCGGCCACACACGGAGCTGAATCCCGACGAAGTCGTTGCGCTCGGCGCCGCGGTGCAGGCCAACATTCTCGCGGGCGGCTCCGCTGCTACAGAGGAGATGCTGCTGCTCGATGTCACACCGCTCTCGCTTGGCATCGAAGCGTTGGGCGGCGTTGTTGCCAAGATCATCCAGCGCAACTCGACCATCCCAGCTTCGGCGACCGAGCACTTCACCACAGGCGTCGATGGGCAGACCAACGTCGCGATCCATGTATTGCAAGGCGAGCGCGAGTTGGCGCAGGATTGCCGCTCGCTTGCTCGGTTCGACCTCAAAGGCATTCCTCCGATGACCGCCGGTCTGCCGCGCATCGAAGTGAAGTTTCTTATCGATGCGAATGGATTGCTGCACGTCTCCGCCGTCGAAGCGCGGAGCGGTAAACAGGCGGAGATCGAGGTGAAGCCGACCTACGGACTGACCGACGAGCAGGTAGAGTCGATGATCCTCGAATCGTTCGACAATGCTGAGGCTGATTTCCAGCAGCGCCAACTCATCGAAGCGCGTAACGAAGCCTCCACCATTCTCTCCGCCGTCGAGAAGGCGCCGAACCATCCGGCATGGCAGCAACTGACCGAAGAGGAGCGCACAAAGATCAGCGCATTGGTAACAGAACTCGAGATTCTGCACGATGCCGGCGATCTCGATTCATTGCGCCGCGGTACGGAAGCTCTCGACCAGGCCACACGCCGCTTTGCCGAACTGATGATGGACGCGACCGTCTCCTCTGCGCTGCACGGTGAGACCATGGCCACCGCAGATGCGAAAATAGGTGAGGGACCGGCCGCGCCACACCCCATTGCCCCAGCAGATTTTCGATAAGAGAACGAGATACGTATGTCAGAACAGAATTCGCAGCCAGTCGTCAACACGGAGCCCGATCTGAGCAAGCCACCAGGCCCGAACATGGTGCGCGTCACCTTTCTCCCGGAAGGCCGCACAGTAGAGTTCGAATACGGCAGTATGCCCTACGAGCATCACGGCAAACCGATGTCGTTTCTGGACGTGGCGGAGAACTTCAACATCTTTCTAGATCACGCCTGCGGGGGCTCGTGCGCATGCACTACCTGCCATATCTGGGTGAAGAACGGCGAGAAGGGTATCTCCGAAGCAGAGGACGACGAGCTAGACCGCATGGAGACGGCCGCAGATGTACAGTTGAGCTCGAGGCTCGGCTGCCAGGCGGTGATCACCGGGCCGGGAACGTATGTGGTTGAGATTCCAAGCTGGAACCGCAATTATGTCTCCGAGGGTAAACCGCTCGCGCTGGCTGAGTCGAAGTCCTAGATAACGGATCGGGAGAAACTATGCCGCAAGAACTCACCTGGAACGATTCCGAAGAGATAGCGATCCAACTGCAGGAAAAATATCCGGAGATCGATCCGCTGACCGTGCGGTTTACGGATCTGCACCGCTATGTCACTGAATTGCCTGGATTCGCTGACGACAAGACCAAATCGAATGAGTCAAGGCTCGAAGCTATTCAGATGGCGTGGCACGAAGAGTTCAAAGACGCATCCAGTTAAGCCGGAATAAGGCCGCTTCCGCAAACCGTCCATTCGCACCCATCTGCGCGCCAGAGTGTACGCCCGTACACGTGACACCGGTCGACTACCATAGACTCACGATCCAATCTCGGCGTCGGGGTCTGTCAGGCCCTCATTACCTCGATGCGCGAATACACGGGTCGATTTGTCTACGGACACAGCGTTTGCATACATCCATACAAATAAATGACAAGTTAATAACAAGTTGTGACAGCGCTCTCTTCATACTCAGCCTCAGTGCAGTTGAAAATTTTGAGGAGACATTTCAGAGACAAGTGTATGAAGGCCGTCTTCTCGCGCGTTTATTCCACCGCGCCATCACTCATGCTTCTTCTCGTGGCGAGCGCGTGCTTCGGTCAGACTCCGGGGACCGGCGCGATCTCCGGTCTCGTCTCTGACCCTGCGAAACGAGCTGTGGCAAATGCCGAGGTACTGGCAGTAGATGATGCCACGCATATCTCGCGCTCGGTGACGACCACCCCCGGGGGTGTCTTCCGCGTGCCGTTACTCCCACCGGGAAGGTACACGGTGACGGTGAAGGCGCCGCAGTTCGCGGTAAATGTCTCCTCGTCCGTCCAGGTCGCGGTGAGCGAGACGACTTCCCTGAACATAACGCTGGCCGTTGCGGGGACGAGCGCAACTGTCCAGG
>JAUTWX010000216.1 GCA_030838385.1 Acidobacteriaceae bacterium | reverse complement strand
ACTTCGAGCACTGCCTGTCGCGACCCATTCAGTCCGTGGGCCGCAGTGTAGCTGCGGAGGAGCGAAACGAAGGAGGCCCACAGCTCCCGTGCAACGGCGGGGTCGATTGGATCGCTCACGGCTGCTGTACTCACCGGTCGATCTCCCCCAGCACGATATCGATCGAGCCGATGACCGCCACTACATCGGCCAGAAGCCGACCGGCGCACATCTTGTCCATCGCCTGCAGGGTAGCGAACGAAGGATTCCGCATATGTACGCGGTAAGGCTTGGCCGTGCCATCAGAGACGACGAAGTAACCCATCTCGCCGCGCGGCGATTCGATAGCCTGGTAGACCTCGCCTGCGGGGACAGCGAAGCCTTCGGTGACAATCTTGAAGTGGTAGATGAGCGACTCCATCTGCGTCTTCATCACCTCGCGGTCGGGCAGCACCACCTTAGGCGCATCGGCCTTGATCGGGCCTTCCGGCATGCCGTCCAGCGCCTGCTGGCAGATCTTCACCGACTCGCGCATCTCGTCCATGCGGATGACGTAGCGTGCCCAGACGTCGCAGTCGTTCGAGATCGGCACCTGGAACTGGAACTTTTCGTAGCCCGAGTAGGGCATGTCGCGGCGCAGGTCCCAGTCGACGCCCGAGGCGCGCAGCGGCGGACCTGTCACCCCGAGTGCGATTGCGTCCTCGGCCGATAGGTGGCCGACGCCCTTGGTGCGACTGATCCAGATGGGATTGCCGGTCAGCAGGTTCTGGTACTCGTCGATCTTCGATGGCATGATGTCGAGCAGCTTCTGCACCCGCTCATAGAAGTCGACCGGAGGCTCCATGGCGACGCCGCCTACGCGGAAGTAGGAGGTCATCATGCGCTGGCCGGAGACGTGCTCGAAGATCTTGAGCAACTCCTCGCGCTCGCGGAAGCAGTAAAGGAAGACGGTGAGAGCGCCGATGTCCATGGCGTGCGTGCCCAGCCAGACCAGGTGCGACTGGATGCGGGTCAGCTCGTTGAGCAGCACACGCAAGTATTGTGCGCGCGGCGGCATCTCAAGCTGCAGCAGCTTCTCGACTGCGAGACAGTAGCAGAGATTGTTGGTGAGCGGACAGAGATAGTCGATGCGGTCGGTGAGCGGCACGACCTGCTGATAAAACTTCGCTTCGCAGGTCTTCTCAATGCCGGTATGCAGGAAGCCGATGTCGGGTACGACACGCAGCACGGTTTCGCCATCAATTTCGAGCACCAGGCGCAGCACGCCGTGTGTCGACGGGTGCTGCGGACCCATATTCAGGATCATAGTGCGGTCGTGCGCACCCTCCTCGAGTCGCGGTTCGAGAAGCGGCGCGATGGCGAAGTCGGCTGCGTAGGGCATCACGGGCGTGGGGCGTTCTGTGCCTTCGCTTCGAGGGGTAGGGGTTTCGGCGACCGGCGTTCCGGGTGTCGTTGCCATTAGCGGTAGCCCTCCACCGGATAGTCCTTGCGCAACGGGTACCCCTCCCATTCGTCCGGCATCATGATGCGGCGCAGGTTGGGGTGGCCGCCGAAGCGAATCCCGAACAGGTCGAAGACTTCGCGCTCGTAAAAGTCGGCCGACGGCCAGACCGGCACAATGCTGTCGATCTCGAGGTCGATGCTTTCGACCGGCACTGCTATCCGCACGCGAGCCTTTAGACGATGCGAGACGATGTGATAGATGACCTGGAAGCGCGGCTCGGCCGGGTAGTAGTCGACGCAGGTGACATCTTCGAGGAAGTTGTAGCCAGCCTTCTGCACCAGCGCGGTGGTGGCGCGAATGTGCTCGCGCGCGATCTTTAGCGTGAGCTCGCCGCGGTCGAACTTGGCATCGAGCAGCGCCGCCGGGAGCGCTGCCTGGATAGCCTCGATTGCGGGATTCGTGCCGTGCTCGACAAGAACTGCGGCTTTGTCATACGCGTCCTGCATGAGCTAGAGGTCCCCCCGGTCAGCGGCCCAGTCGAGAACGCCCTTTTTCACGATGTAGAAGAAACCGACTACCACGAAGCCGAGATAGACGAGCATCTCCCAGAAGCCGAAGAAGCGTGAGCCGGTGATGGCCGGCAGACGGCGATAGATGACCGCCCAGGGCAGCAGGAAGACGGCTTCCACATCGAACAGGATGAACAACATCGCGACCATGTAAAAGCGGACCGAGAAGCGGCCGCGCGCGTCACCCTCGGCGACGATGCCGCACTCATAAGTCTCGAGTTTCGAAATGGTCCGGCGATGCTTGCCGATAAAGAACGAGCCCCCGACCATAGCCGCTCCCAGTCCGACCGCGGCAAGAATCTGCAGGAGCAGGGGAAGGTAATTCCAGAAGTAATGGGTTGTCTGCATGCGGTCCTTGCTCGGGGAGGCCGTGTGCTGCACCGCGCGGCGTCTCCTTCGAGATTAGGGTGAGGCTGCAACTCAGTCAAGCAAGCCCGGTTAAGTCGAACGTTTCCAAGGAAAGCGGATCGAGAGGCTGGCATTCGGGCGGTATGCGAGATCTGGACCGATTCCCATTTCAGCATGCACTTCCCATAGAGGAACAGGCGAAGGAAGAAAGAAGACAATCCCTTATCGCTATCCGAAAACTGCCGATATGTTGCAAGACGTAGACAGTTCCCGGAGGGTCCCCCGATGGCAGCATCTCCCGCTATTCCCAAATTGAAAGTCTTGCCCGCGGCCTATGAGCGAGCGGACGCTCGGCAGCCTTATCCGCCGCACCGGCCGCACCAGTCGGCGGTGGTGCATACGACCGTCCACGCCATGCCTACCGGTCTCGGCGTGCGCTCTGTCCGGCGGCGCACCACGCCGGAGGCTGGGTTTGCGCTGGAGGTTCTGGGCCATGCCATTGAATACCTGGCCGACGAGTATGCGCATGAGTCGGGTTCGATCTCGTCCATTCACAGCAGGGATCCGCGCGTGGAGGCGATGCAACTGCTGATGGCTGCGAATCGCCAGGTCTACTACGCCTGCCCGGTGATGCCTTCGCTCTACCAGCGCATTGTCGGTCGTCTCTTCGGCGGGAAATCAGGGCGGCGACCGGCTTCGGCTGCGAGACTCCGCTGATACTCTCGGCTGATACTCTCGGGAGATGGAGATCGTTCTCAATGGCCAGCCGCGTGAGGTCAGCATCGATCCTCAGGCGGCAACCGTTGACGCGCTCATCGCGGCGCTGGAGATGAAGGCGGATCGCATCGCGGTAGAGCGCAATGGAGAGATCGTCCGCCGAACTGAGTGGGCAGCGACCCCGGTGCAGAGCGGAGACCGCTTTGAGGTCGTCCATTTCGTCGGCGGCGGGGTGTGAGCAGGATGCTCACTCGGTTGCGGTGGCTGGTCGCGGCATTTGCGCTGGCGGTTTTCGCCTCGCTGATGCCGTTTGGAGCGGCTCGGGCCCAGTCGGCGCTGGATCATCCGGACCAGCCGACCTTTGTGGTGCCGGGTGTCAGCCCGCAGCAGGAGCTGCGCATCCTGGTGTATGGCGACATGCGATTCACGGATCCGGCAAACACCAAGGATACGAATCCTCGGGCCCGGAAGTGGCTGGCGGAGAAGGTCGCGACCGAGCACGCGGACGCGATGCTGATCACTGGCGACATTCCCTTTCATGGGAGCGATGCCCGCGACTGGGAAGTTTTTGAACGGGAGGCGTCATCGTGGGCCAGGGGGATGCGGGTCTATCCGACGGTGGGGAACCACGAGCTGCGGCTGGAGCCGCAAGCCGGGCAGGTGAACTGGGCTGCCGCATTCCCGCAACTGAAGGGCAATGGCTTCTACTCGGTACTGATGGGGAATGTGTTCATCGTCAACCTGAACTCGACCGAGCCGATGTGGCCAACGGGCGACCAGGCGGACTGGCTGCGGGAGCAGCTCGACCACATACCGGCGCAGGCGAATTTTGTCATTCTGCAGATGCACATACCGCTGATCGCGGATACGCAGAGCGAGTTCATTGCCAACATTCCGGCGCCCGAGGGTGTCACACTGCGTACTTATCTTGAGGCCCGCGCGCTGACGTTGCCACAGAAATTCATCGCAGTGTATGGGCACATCCACAACTACGAGCGCTTCGAATTCAACGGCATCACGCACATCATCAGCGGGGGCGGTGGGGCTCAGCCGTATCCAGTGTTTGTGCGCGGGCCGCAAGATCTGTATCGCGATACGGGCTTCCCGGTTTTCAACTACGTCATCCTGACGATTCACGGGAAGCAGGCGGAGGGGACGATGTACAAGATCGCCGACCCGAATGCAGCGGTGTATAGCGTGGTCGCGAAGGACCACTTCCTCGTGACGCGGTGATCTGGATGCGGTTTCTGGGACTCAGTAACATTACCCCCACCCCCCTCCCCTGCGGTGCGGGAGGGGGACCCGCAAGCCACCCGGAATCAGCGGTTTAAAGCTCCTGCCGACGGCTAAAAATGTCCAAACAAAGGACTTAGCCGTAAAAATGTCCAGCGAAAGGACTTACGTAACAGCTTAGAAGCGGCTGGCTGAGGGCCGGTCGCTCAGGAGCGGTTGGCGGGGCTTGCGGGGGGCGTGGATCTCCGCTGGTCGGCGGCCTGGTTTGCTGTGAATGGGTGCTGGTCTGCGGTGGTGGTCCCGGGTGGTGGCTTGTCTGGCTTTTGATGGTTCTATTTCTATTGTAGCGATTGCCGTCTAAATAAGTGACAGGCTCGGGCACGTTTTTTGGAGAGTGCGGGTTCGGCGTTCCTTTTTGGGATGGGATATTGCGGTTTCCCTGAGAAGATCATTCGTCGAAGATCATCCGTGCTTGCTTCGGCCTCTCGGTTCCTGCAAGCCTCCCCGTCATTACCGACCGTGGAGCTGCCTTGGGGCATGCAGTCTGCAGGTGTATTGCTGCAGACCGAAGAACGAACTATGTTTCGCTGTCCGGTGTTTGGTTGTTCTGCGATGATCGGTGCGAAGGATAAGATTGCGGGGCGTTGATCCTGCTGAGGAGTTGGAAGATGCCTGTTGAACTTTTGCCGCGCAGTGTGACCGAAGCCGAAGGTCCAGCTTATTGGTTTCTCAATGGCCTCAATGTCGTCAAAGCGACCAGCGAATCCACTGGCGGCGCTTACTCGATGGTCCACCACACAGGGGCGCCGGGCCACGCGACACCGTATCACCTCCACCATGTGGAGGATGAGGCGTTTTATGTTCTGGATGGAGAGTTCACATTTGTCTGCGAGGGCAAGAAAACGATCCTTGGTCCAGGCGGGTATATCTTCCTGCCACGCGGTATTCCGCACGGCATTCGATGCACCGGTTCCGCTCCCTCCACGATGCTGATCTTGGCGATGCCCGGCACCGGCTTCGTGGGGATGATGCTGGAGATGGCCGAGCCGGCGAAGGAGCGGGTGTTGCCTCCGGTGACGAAGCCGGATATTGAAAAGCTGACGATGCTTTGCGCTAAATACAAGATCGACGTTCTCGGGCCCCTGGCGGAGTGAGGCGGCTGTTCCGAGAAAACGACTTCATCTGGAGTTGTGTGTTGGCTTCCTTTGTTACTTTCCTCCAGCCTTACGGTTAGCCAGTTTCATCTGCTGGTAGATGCTTAGGCCATCTCGAAATTGCTCCACACACGGAACTCTCGATATCTTTTCCGCCAGTCCCTCAAGGGCGTCTCTCGGTATGTGGCGTTCGCATCCCGGAAGTTCATCGACCCTCTGAGTTGCGACCGTTTCGGTATCGCGGCCCAGCTTCACCTTTTGCCGCCGCTTGTGCCAGGCAACCAAATCGGCTGCCTGCAAGGGAAGCATGTCTTCATCCTTGCGAAACTCTGGGGTACTTCCCATCAGACTAGCCACCTCAGGATGCGCGGTGGCTTTCATTGCCGGATACCACATTTGCGCTTCCATTCCGGAGTCGCCAGATTCATCGAAAATATAGTCAACCGGGATTTTGACGCCCCGCCGCAACTGATATTCAGCAGCGGTTTGAACGATTGTGGAGAAGGCTAGGTGTTTAGTCCCGGCATTTGATGGTGCATTCTCATCCAGAGGCTGGAAGGAGGCACTATGGGCCAGGTTCTACACCGGGGCGCCACCACGACGGAGGCGATCCGTCGAGCGATACAACATAGT
>JAUTWX010000086.1 GCA_030838385.1 Acidobacteriaceae bacterium | reverse complement strand
CGACCTTGGCCATGGTCTCGGAGCTCAACCTTCCGATAACACTACCGATTCTGCGACGAGAGAAGGTTTGGATGTTATCGACTGCGACCTCCGAGTCCTTCCTGAGCCCGTTTGCTGGGGTCGGTTTCACCAGCACGCGTACATCGGGCACTCGCAGAAGATCGTTCGTAATCAGGGCTACGGTGATCAGTTCCGGTTCGGTGGAAATTGCCCCTGAATGACGAGGGCAGGACGCGGCTTGCCGAAGTCTCCCGGAGACGCGACCGTAATCACTGCTCCTTTGAGAGATCCTGGCATTCGATAGCTCGATGTTGGAAGGCTCGATCACTTAGACCCAGCCAGCCAGATCCTCTTTGTGACCGGCAGAAGGCCTGCGTCAGCCAGAGTCCGGGCATGAGCGGAGATTTTTTCAAGCTGCTTCCTGTACCTGGAAAGGAACTGGGGGCTGCGCGTGTCCGGAACCCAGATCTGAACCGGGCGCAGTCCCTGGGCGCGCAGGCATTCACGGTGCTTGCGTACGCGCTCTTTTGCGGCCGCCCTTTTCTTGTTTGCGGCATTATCTTCTGCGCGAAGGGACGAAGATTTCATAGTGAGATTGTTATATGTAACGCAGGCTGTGCCGAGAGCATAACCCGGGGGGGCAGAAAGCGCGTGGCCGGGAAGCCGAGGAGCTTTAGCTTGATACAGAATTCTGTTTCGAGGGCGTAGTGAACCGCGCGTTGCCAGACCGTGTATTCGGGCGGCCATGGAGCGGGATGCGTGCTCCACTGGATCGAAAAATGTTTCAGGATAAGGGCGGTGCGTGGAAGATGGCTGGGAGAGCTGACGACCTCGGCGCTGGTCCAGCCGTGTGCGGCCATGATGCGCTCGCTGTAAAAGATGTTTTCAACCGTGTTCTGAGCCTGACCTTCTTCGAGGATGGCGGCCGGCGGAACTCCCTGCGCGAGGGCGAGCGTTGCCATGGTGTGCGCCTCGACAAACTGGTTGTGAGCGGCGGCGCCGGTGAAGATGAGATGGGGAGCGACCCCGGCTTTGAACTCGCGAATGCCTTCGAGGGCGCGTTCGCGCTGCTCCGGCGACGGAGTTCCATCCGGGTTGGCAGGCGCGCCAAGGACGACGATGGTGTCGAAATGCTTGAGACGGGTATTCCTGGCGGGAATGCTGACATAAACGAGGGCGACTCCGCCAATCACCGTGACTACGAGAGCGAGGAGGAAGATCGGGAGTTTGCGCAGAAAGGACATGTGCAGACTAGAGGCTCCGTGCCAGGCTCGTTGCGAGCTCTACGTATAAGTCGACGGCTTCAAACAGCTCTTTCTTCGCGATTTTTTCGTTGGGAGTGTGCGCGACATGGATGGAGCCGGGGCCGAGAAGGAACGGCTCGCCCCATGCTGTCAGCATGGGAATATCCGTCGTGAAGCTGGCAATCATCGTCGGAAGACTGTCCATCTTGCGCATGCGGACGAAGGGCAGGTCGAGGCTGAATACGACGTCGGCGCGATCGCCCACGGTGGCAAGAATAGCCTTCTTTGTCTCTTCTGACGGCCCGACCAGGCGAATCAGGATGTGAGCCTCCGCCTTGTCTGCGATGACGTTCGGCGCGCGGCCTCCTTCGATCAAACCGATGTTAAGAGTCGATGGACCGAGTTCCCGCTCAACTGGTAACGGCATCGCGAGGACGTCGTGCAACGCTTCAACGAGCTTGTTGATGGCAGACTCACCCAGCTCTGGATAGGCAGAGTGTGCCATGCGTCCTTTGGCGCGGAGTTCCACACGCAGTGCGCCCTTCGAGGCGAGGGCGATGCGGTTGTCCGTCGGCTCGCCGTTGATGAGGAACTTCGATCCCTTGGGCGACTGGTTGGCTACGACGGCTCCGGCCGAATCGCGCTCCTCGCCGACGAGAAAGAGCAGCCCGACCTTAATGCCGGCCTCACGCAGTTGATCCGCCGCCGCTACCTGCGCGGCGATGATCCCCTTTGCGTCACAGGAGCCGCGGCCGTAGAGAAATTCATCGTCCTCGGTCGCACCGAAGAATGGAGGGACCGTGTCCATGTGGGTTGAGAGCACAATATCCGGGGCGATGCCGGGGAGCGCCGCGTAGACGTTGAAACGCTCTCCGCTTCCCGCCCCTGGAGTGCATGCTCGATCCGGCTGCTCGACCGGCATACGTTCGACGGCGTAGCGCTGAGACGTCAGATACTCGTGCAGAAAGACTCCGGCTGGCCCCTCGCAGTAGGTGGTGGATTCGATATTTACGAGCTGCTTTGTCAGATGGATGGGGTCGATCGCCATGTGTTCCAGCATACGTGATGGCGTGTGAACGGCGAATGAGACACGCACCCGATAAACTGGGAGAGATGACTCAAATCCTCTCTTCGCAAATTAAATCGATCGATGATCTTCGCGGTCCGGCTGGCCGTCTTGAGGCTCTTCTAAATACCGGCCGCGCCGACGCCCCCTACGCCGCGCTTGTCTGCCATCCGCATCCACACGGAGGAGGCACGATGCACAACAAGGTGGTCTACCACACGATGAAGGCGTTCTCTTCCTTTGGCCTTCCCGTGCTTCGGTTCAACTTTCGCAGCGTTGGGTTGAGTGAAGGTATCCACGATGAGGGATACGGCGAGCAGCAGGACGTGCAAGCCGCACTGAGTTGGATGGAGCAGAACTTCAATCGCCCGATGCTTTTCGCAGGCTTCTCCTTCGGCTCGAACGTCGGGCTGCGCGCCTGCTGCGGCGATCCCCGGGTAAAGGGGCTGATTGGTCTCGGAGTGCCGGTGCGCGCTGAAGGTCGCGACTACACCTACGGATTTCTGCCGAAATGCACAGCGCCAAAGCTCTTCATCAGCGGAGATCACGATCAGTACGGTCCACGCGACGTGATGGAAGGAGTCTTCGAACGCGCTCCAGAGCCGAAGCGGCTGGTTTGGATTGCCGGAGCCGATCACTTCTTTCAGGGAACAACCAACTCACCCGGCCCGAAGCTGGACCTGATGCAAGAGGAGATCCGTTCGTGGCTGCGGAGCGAAATCGGATTGAGCTAGATCAGGCTGCGCCGCGCACTTCAGGCGTTAGGCGCTCGACCGGCTGGCTGCGGAAGGGACCGCCTGGCGCATGGCCCTCGGACGGGAAGGGATTGATGAGCCAGTCGCGCATCGCCTGAT
>JAUTWX010000204.1 GCA_030838385.1 Acidobacteriaceae bacterium | reverse complement strand
GCCGCACCTGCTGCGCCTTGCGGTAATACGCATCGTAGTAGCCCGCGCTCAGCACATACGTTCCCAGAAGGATGCGCCGCTTTACCTCGCGTCCGAAGCCGCGCTCGCGCGTCTCGCGGTACATTTCGGAGAGCGTCTTCGCTCCCGGCGCGCGATAGCCGTAGCGCACGCCATCGAAGCGCTCCAGGTTTGCGCTCGCCTCCGCGGTCGCCAGCACATAGTAGGTTGGCACTGCGTAGCGCGTGTGCGGGAGCGACACCGATGTGATGACGCAGCCCTGTGCGCGCAGCGATTCGATCGCTTTCTCGACCGCCCCCTTCACCTCCGCGTCCAGCCCCTCGGCGAAATACTCCGCCGGCACGCCGACGCGCAGACCCTCCACGGGCTTCCGGCACTCCGCTACATAGTCCGGCACCGGCCGCTCGGACGAAGTCGCATCCAATGGATCATGTCCCGCGACCACCCCCAGCACCGTCGCCGCGTCTTCCACCGTGCGCGCAAACGGCCCGATGCGATCCAGCGACGAGGCAAACGCGATCAATCCATAACGCGACACCCGCCCATACGTCGGCAGCACGCCCACCACCCCGCAGAACGATGCTGGCTGCCGGATCGAGCCGCCGGTGTCGGTACCCAGCGTCGCCGCGGCCATCTCCGCCGCTACCGCCGCAGCCGAGCCGCCGCTCGATCCGCCCGGCACGCGATCGAGCGCCACGGGATTGCGCACCACGCCGTAAGCCGAGTTCTCGTTCGACGAGCCCATCGCGAACTCATCGCAGTTCAGCTTTCCGAGTACCACCGCGCCCGCCTCTTTCAACCGGCGCACCGCCGTTGCGGTGTAGGGCGGAGTATAGCCTTCGAGAATGCGTGAACCCGCCGTCGCCGCCATCCCCTCCATGGCAATCACGTCCTTGATGCCCAGCGGCACACCGGCCAGCGGTCCCAGCGGATCGCCGCGCCGCGCCGCTGCATCCAGATCCTCGGCGGTACGCTGCGCGCTCTCTTTGGCAATCGAAAGGTACGCGTTGATCTCAGGATTGCGCGCCGCGATCCGTTCCAGATAACCGCTGACCAGGTCCGCAGCCTTCACTTCGCCGGAGATGACGCTCTGTCCCAGTTCGCGCAGCGAAAACGTCGTAGCCGTCACTGTGCCTCCGCCCGTCCTCATCGCCCAATCACCTGCGGAACCTTGAAGAATGCGCCATCGGTCTCCGGCGCCGCCTGCATCACCGGCGCGCGCTCCAGGCAGGGCACCGGAGTATCCTCGCGCAACGGAGTCTCTTCGCCCGCCGCGGCCGCGGCACCTGGAATGATTCCGGCGACGATTTCAGATACCTGCGACATCGGCGCAACCTGCGCCACATCGAGCTCGTTCAACTGCGCAATGTAGCCCAGAATGGCGTTCAGGTCGCGCCCCATCGCCGGAAGCTCCTCCGGCGTGAGCTCGAGATTCGCAAGTGCCGCAACCTGCAGCACCTGCTCTTCAGAAACTGCCTGGGGTGTGGATGTCGATGTTTTCGGATCGGTCATGATGAGCGCGCACGCAACATGAGGCCCGGCGGGGCCTCATGTCTTCAATTCATATCTTCAAGTATAGAGCGGATCTTCCCAAGCCATGCGGCATGGAACGCAGCCGCAACCACGGGAAGAATCTGCCTTAAAGAATCGCGCTCGGCTGCGGCGGCTTCGCCTTGCTGCGCACCATGCATACCTGCGCCGTCCGCAACATCAATGCGACGTCGCTGCGGAAAGTGGCGCGTTCCGCATAAGCGAAGTCCAGATGGATCTTGTAAGGCGTCAGCTTGTACTTGCAGAATGCCTCGATCTGTTCTTCGGGAACCTGCCGCAGCATCTCCTCCTCGCAGCGGAAGACCAGCGTCGCCGCACCCGTGATGCCCGGGCGGAAGGGCATGCTCTGCGCCTGTCGATGCTGGTGATCGGGGAGCTTCGGCCGCGGCCCTACCAGGCTCATGTCCCCAAAGAGCACATTGACCAGTTGCGGCAGCTCGTCCAGCTTGTAGCGGCGAAGAAGGCGCCCCACGGCGGTGACGCGGCGGTCGCCGTGCCGCGTGACGGAAAGCCCCTTCGGCTGCGGCTGGGCCTCCATGGTGCGGAACTTGTAAATGGTGAACAGTTGTCCCAGCCGGCCTACCCGCTCCTGGCGGAAGATGATGGGGCCTGGCGAGCTAAGCCGTACCGCGATGGCAAGAATCGCAAATACCGGCGAGAAAAGAAGCAGACCGAAAAACGCCAGAGTCAGGTCCATGGCCCGGCGTAGCCCACAGAGCGACCACTCACTCCCGTTCGGAAAGACGCTCGGTTCCGCCGCCTCGAATTCGTCGTAAGCAACTGCGGAAGCAGCAGCACTTCCACGTAACCGTTCCTCGCGATGGGGGGCAGCGCTCTTCCGTGAAAAGTCATTCCATAAAGGTTGAACGGAGAGACTACGTGAGGTTTCAAATGAACTCATTCAGTATCCTTGGATACACTTCTTGCCCCTCTGTTCGGCGCCCCGCGGGAGTCCCTCCCCGCTCTGGCGCATTAAGGTCGAGGCCGCATCCTCTAGTTCAGATGCAGCGGGGGAATCGAACATCGGGTTACCCAAGTCCTAATAACGCCATTGAGTGTGTCGCGCCAAACTGCAGCTACCCGCGTCAAGGAATCCATCCCCGTTCACAGCCAGCCCTATCTCATACGCAGATAAGG
>JAUTWX010000175.1 GCA_030838385.1 Acidobacteriaceae bacterium | reverse complement strand
CGACGATGACGGTGCGGACGCGCGCGAGATTGGCGCGGGATTTTTCCGCCGTGAGCAGGATGAAGAAGGACTCCGGCGTGGTGACGAGGATGTGGGGCGGCTGCTTGAGCATGGCGCGGCGCTCGGCAGGGAGCGTGTCGCCGGTGCGCACGGCGGTGCGGATAGGCGGGCAGAGATAGCCGCGCTCGAGAGCGAGCCTTTGTATCTGCTGCAGTGGCTCTTCGAGGTTTTTGCGAATGTCGTTCGAGAGTGCCTTGAGGGGCGAGATATAGACGACTTCGGTACACGGCTGGAGCTCGCCGGCGAGCGCTTTGCGGAAGAGTTGGTCGATGCAGATGAGGAAGGCGGCGAGTGTTTTGCCGGAGCCGGTAGGGGCGGAGATCAGCGTCGGGCGCGCGGCGAGGATGGCCGGCCAGCCTTCGATTTGCGGCTCGGTGGCTGAGCCGAAGCGGGAGAGAAACCACTCCTGAAGGATGGGATGGGCCCATGAGAGGGCTTCGGCCGGAGTGGTGTGCGGTGCAGACTGCATGGGTTATTGTAGCGCTGGAAATTCGTATTTTATTCGCCTGGGGCGCCGTTGGGATCGCTTCCTTTGGTTACTTACGTCCGGTGCAGCGATCTGCGCGGCAGACTGCAGGTCCTTCGCTGCGCTCAGGATGACAGAGTTTGGGGCAGCGGTGGTGTGCCCCGTCTCGACACAGAGACGTGGGCCCGCCTCTAGCGCAGATTAAACGGACTTCCGACTGCATCCTTATCCGGCGTGGCGTTGGATGGCGGTGTGAGGAGCAAAACGAATCTTTATGGGACTTTTTAGAACACATCGGCCGCTGCTGGTGGACGCGAATCAATGCACCATGCCTATGACGATCCAGACAGATAGAGGCCTGCGGCATGTGCGACGCGGCGACTCGGTGGTGCGTGGGGAAGGCGGCGAGTGCTATGCGGTGGACGATGCATTCTTCCAGCGTACCTTTACGCCGGATGGCAGCGACCATGCGCACCTGGAACCGGAAGGGCGGCACTATGGTTGCTGAGCGAGGGCGGTTGAGCGAGGGATTGTGAATCGCGATTAGTATTCGCCGTTGACGTCGTGCTGCTTCTGGAATTTCAACGGAGGCGGCGGGATGGTGCGCCAGAGCTCGTGATTGTAGACGACGGGCGTGAGCGTTTTGTGGTCGTAGTGGAAGGTGATGGGCGCGGGGGTGGGCTGTTTGTCGACGGGATCGAAGTTGAGCTTGAGGGTGTCGCCCTCGATGGTCCAGTGGGCGAAGCTGGTGATTTCGCTGGTGGAGTCGGGCGACTGCGTGAGGGTGGCGGTGCCATCCTTGCCGAGGTCGAGCGTCATGGTGTGGTGGCGGATGGTGTAGGTGCCGTCCTGGCTCTGGCCGCGAGTTTCGTCCTTGGCCCGCGTCTCGCCTTTGTAGGTGCCGGCGAGCTTCGATAGCTCGCTCTTGGGCTTGGCGTGGACGGTGAGGGGCAAGGCAGCAAGAAGAGCGAGGGACAGAAGGCGCTTCATGGGATTATGCTAACTCGTTTGATCATGGGGGTCAGCTTCCAGCTCCTAGCCTCTAGCTCCTAGCGCGAGGGAGCCGGTTCGCTGGCGGAACGCGCTGAACAGCAGTTCCTTCACTTCGCTACGCTCCCGTCGGGACGATTCGTGAAGGGTTCGACGGCAACTTGGGCGTGGTGGAATCCCATGTCCCGACACAGGGACATGGGGCACCCGGCAAACTGCAGGTCCTTCGCTTCGCTAGGATGACAGCTTAACGCCGCCGTGTCTGCTACTTGGTGATGCGCAAGAGGACTACGCCGTGCTCGGGGACCATCCAGGGGCCGTGGCCGCTATCTGAGGGATTCCAGACGTTGTGCACCTTGCTCGTGGTGGAGAGACCGAGCTTCTGCAGGGGCAGCGACATCTGCTCCGCATCGTGGCCGCGGTTGAAGAGGCCGACGGCGATGGAGCCATCCTTGAGCGGCTTGGACCAGACTTCGAAGGGGCCTTCGGCGCTGACGCGGTCACCCTGCTTGCCGAGCGGATCCTGATCGATGGCGATGACGTCCTTGTTCATGAGGATGGATTTGGTTTCGACCGACATCTGCGACAGGTCATTGCCGGCGAGCAGCGGCGCGGCCAGGATGGCCCACAGGCTCATGTGGGTGAGGTACTCGTTGTACTTCATTTTGCCGTTGCAGACTTCGAGCATGTCGGGATCGTACCAGAGGACGGGGGCGGCGTACTTCGCGAGCCCGGCCTGCGCGAAGCCGATGTTGGACATGCTCATGTAGTTGTCCTGAATGTCATCGGTGGTGCGCCAGGAGTTGCCTCCGACCGCAGGACCCCATTTCCAGACCGAATCCCAGCCGTACTGACAGAGCGAGAAATAGATAGGGCGGCCAGTGGCGACGAGCGCCTTGTGCATTTTCTCGTAGGCGGCGTGCATCATCTGATACTGCTTCACCTGGTCGCCGGGCGCTTCCTTTTGCATGATCTGGTGGTAGCTGCAGAGATCATATTTGAGGTAGTCGATGCCCCACTGCGCGTACATCTTCGCGTCCTGCTCTTCGTGCTGATAGCTGCCTTCGTACTTTCCGCAGGTCTGCGGTCCGGGCCCGGAGTAGATGCCGATCTTCAGCCCTTTGGAGTGCACGTAGTCGGCGAGCGCCTTCATGTCCGGGAACTTGCTGTTGGGAACGATGTTGCCGCTGGCGTCGCGCTTGCCCTCCCAGGCGTCATCGATATTGACGTAGATATAGCCCGCGTCCTTCATGCCGGAGGAGACGAGGGCGTCGGCGGCGGCGCGGACGTCTTTGTCGGTGACGCGTGTGGCGAAGTGGTTCCAGCTATTCCAGCCCATGGCGGGGGTGGCGGCGACCTTGGTTTGGGCGTGGGCAGCGAAGGGCAGGGCGAACAGGGCGAGGGTTAGAAGGGTCTTGCGCATCGGCTTAGAGGCTCCTCTGTAACGGCTTACACGATAGTGAGGAGTGGGCGTCACGTCAAGGTACTGGTAAAGCCTTTTACCGTATGGAGGCTCAATGCTCAGGTGCGCACGTAGTCGCCGCTTTTGCCGCCGGATTTCTCTTCCAACTGGATGCGCTCGATGGTGATGGATTTGTCGAGCGCCTTGGTCATGTCATAGATGGTGAGGGCGGCGATGGCAGCGGCGGTAAGGGCTTCCATCTCGACGCCGGTGTTGGCGGTGGTAGCGGCTTGTGCGGTGATGGCTACACCTCGATTTGTCACCGTGGTGATTATGTCAATGAAGGTGAGCGGCAGCGGGTGGCACAGGGGTATGAGCTCCGATGTGCGCTTGGCGGCCTGGATGCCGGCGACGCGGGCGACTTCGAGGGGATTGCCTTTGGGGTTTTTCGGCAGGGCTTTGAGAACGGCTTTTGAGAGGGTGACGAAGGCGGAGGCGGTGGCTTTCCGGCGTGTGGCGGGTTTGGCGCTGACGTCGACCATGCGGGCGCGGCCGGCTTTGTCGTAGTGGGAGAGCTTGCTCTTGAGCTTCTTCGCCATGCGTTGAGTGTAGCGGGGCTACGGCAGCAGGACTTGTACGGTGGCGTTGGCTTCGACGGCAGTGTCAGGTGGGAGAACTACGAAGCAGTTGG
Source organism: Acidobacteriaceae bacterium (assembly GCA_030838385.1). Taxonomy (GTDB): domain Bacteria; phylum Acidobacteriota; class Terriglobia; order Terriglobales; family Acidobacteriaceae; genus KBS-83. The sequence goes on along the minus strand of JAUTWX010000175.1, from coordinate 620 downwards.
ATTGGGCAGTGGCGGCGAGGTCGCCGGAGCCTTGCCAGGGGATGCGGCGGACAGTGGCGCGGTCCCAGTTGGCGTCGAGGTGTGCGGGGAGGAAGCGGGTGATGTCGGCTGCGGGCTCGGCTGCGGTGAGCGTGGCCTGGGCGAAGCGAGGACCGGGGTCGGTCTCTCCGGCAACGGCGCGGAGGAGGGGCGCGGCGAAGAGCAGGAAGGTGACCATGGTGGAGACGGGATTGCCGGGAAGGCCAAAGAAGGGGAGCGGGGCGCTGTCGGAATTGCGGGGCGGGAGCTCGCCGAAGACGGTGGGCTTGCCAGGCTGGATGCGCACGCCGGTGAAGTGGAAGGTAGCGCCGCGCTCGGCGAGTGCCTGCTCGACCAGATCGTATTTGCCGGCGGAGACGCCTCCGGAGAGCAGTAGCAAGTCGCAGGATTGCTGTGCGGTATTGAGGAGGGCTCGCAGGTCATCGAGGTTGTCGCGAGCGATGCCGAGGCGAATGGGTTCACCGCCGGCGAGCGTGACCTGGGCGGCGAGCGAGGCGCTGTTGGAGTTGCGGATCTGGTGGGGCTCGGGGGTGGCGGCAATTTCGACCAGCTCGTCGCCGGTGGCGAGGATGGCGACGCGT
>JAUTWX010000153.1 GCA_030838385.1 Acidobacteriaceae bacterium | reverse complement strand
GCGAACCTGCTGGTAAAGGACGCGTTCACCAACTACCGGCAGATCATGCAGGACATGACGCTCTCGCCGAACATGGGCAGCTTCCTGAACATGCTGAACAGTTCGAAGGCGCCTGCGGGGCAGATTGCGAATGAGAACTACGGGCGCGAGCTGATGCAGCTATTTACGCTGGGGCCCGACCTGCTGAACGAAGATGGGACCCTGCAGACAGACAGCAATGGGAACCCGATCCCTACATATTCCGAACTGCAGGTGGAGGCGATGGCACGCGCGCTGACGGGATGGACATTTGCGAATGCGGATAGCAGCACGCCGTCGAATTTCATCTTCACGCCGAACTGGAACCACCTGATGGTGCCAGTGGACATGCGCCATGACACCAGCGCGAAGACGCTGCTGAACGGCGTGACGCTGCCCGCGGGCCAGAGCGCGACACAGGACCTGAAGGGTGCGCTGGACAATGTGTTCAGCCATCCGAACGTAGGGCCGTTTGTATGCAGGCAACTGATCCAGCGGCTGACGGATGGCAACCCGAGCGCCGCTTATGTGTCGCGGGTGGCGCAGGTGTTTGCGAACAACGGGCAGGGTGTACGCGGTGATATGAAGGCGGTGATCACCGCGATCCTGCTGGACCCGGAGGCGCGTGCGAATGACACCCAGACGGCCGATGCACTGGCGACATCGCCGGTAGTAGATTCTGGACATCTGCGTGAGCCGGCGATCTGGATTGTGAACATCGCGCGGGGTCTGAACGCCGCGTCATCGAACACCGACCCGAGCAATCTGTACCCGTTCATCAACGTGGCCAACGGGCAGCTGGTCACGATTGGAGAGCCGCCGTTCGGTGCGCCGACAGTGTTCAACTTTTTCCCGCCGGACTACGTAATTCCCCAGACCACGATCAATGCGCCAGAGTTCGCGCTGGAAGATACAGGCTCCATCATTCCGCGGCTGAATGCGGTCAACTACTTGATGCACAACACCGCCAGCGGACTTGCCATGGACTTCAGTGCGACTGGGCAGCTTGGCGGCAGGGCAACTGATCCGGGCGCGCTGGCGGATTACCTGGGCATGATCTTCATGCACAGCCAAATGCCGACTGATATGCGAACTGCGATCGTAGAGAACATCTCAACCATCGCGGTGACGAATCCATCGGCGCGCGCCAGCGTAGCGGCCTACCTGGTGGTGACGTCGCCGCAATACAAGGTGATGCATTGATATTTCCTGCGAGCTGCCGGAGTGCCGCAGAACACATTGGAGTGAATGGATGACAACGAGTCGACGGAGTTTTCTGAACTATGCCGCGATGGCTGCGGGTGGGAGTGCGCTGGGGCTGCGGCCGTTTGGCGCGATGAATGCACTGGCGCAGACGACGACGGACTATCGCGCCCTGGTGTGCGTGTTCCTGTTCGGCGGCAACGACTCGAACAACATGCTGGTGCCCTTCGATACAACGGGGTACGCGAATTATGCGAGCCAGCGCGGGCCGATTGCTCTGGGGCGCAGCGCACTGCTGCCTCTGACGCCGACGCCGAACTTTGCGCTGCATCCGAATCTCCCGGAGGTGCAGGCGCTCTACAACCGCGGCGCAGCGGCGTTGCTGACAAATGTAGGGACGCTGATTCAGCCGACGACGCAAGCGCAGTACATGGCGAACCAGGGAACGCGACCGCAAAACCTGTTCTCGCATCCGGACCAGCAATTGGAGTGGCAAAACCAGGCGGTGAGCGGAAGCACGCGGTCGGGCTGGGCTGGCCGGATGGCCGACCGGCTGAGCGTGCAGTACAACGCCGGAGCGCAGATCCCGATGATCTGCTCGCTGGATGGGGACACGATCTTCTGCAATGGCGAGTCAACGCAGCCGGTGTCCCTGGGCACGGCGGGCGCGGTGCCTCCGTATTGTGCGGATGGATCGTATTGTCCATCGCGACTGCAGACAGCACAGCAAATGGCGACGCTGAGCTCGGGTGTTTCGCTGGTGCAGGCGGACAACGACATCACCACGAATGCGTACCGGTATAACGATGTCCTGGTGAACGCACTGGCGTCGGTGCCGGCGCTGCAGACGGCATTTCCGACTGCGGGCGGGAATCCATTTGGAGCACAGTTGAAGCAGGTGGCGCAGATGATGCAGGTGCATGCGGCGCTCGGTGTGAAGCGGCAGATTTTCTTTGTCGGCGGCGGCGACTTCGATACCCACGGCAGCCAGATGCAGATACAGGCGGCGCTGCTGTCGCAACTGAGCCCGGCGCTGGGCGCGTTCTACAACGCGACAGTGGAGCTGGGAATGGCGAGCCAGGTAACGACGTTCACGTGCTCGGATTTCTCGCGAACGTTTCAACCGAACTCGGCTGCCGGCAGCGACCACGCGTGGGGCGGCCACCACATCATCATGGGCGGCGCGGTGAAGGGCGGACAGTTGTACGGCAGCTTCCCGACACTGGCGCTTGGCGGCCCTGACGATTCAGACAAGAACGGCCGCTGGATCCCGACGACATCATCCTCACAATACGCCGCGACGCTGGCCCAATGGTTTGGCGTGGCTTCGGCGGATCTGGCCTATGTGCTGCCTAGTCTGGGGAATTTTTCGAAGTCGAACCTGGGATTTCTGGGCTAGACGATCAACCGTTCGTAGCGATCGCAGTTGCTCGTTCTTATGACAACAGCGCGCCGGATGTGCAGTTCGACTACAGAACCAGACTGCTGTGTTCTCACCAGCAGCGCTCTTTCGCGCGCATGCATCGGCACTTTCAGGGCGCCGCTCCACCTGGATCACCGTTGCGGCGCGCAGAATGGCCGGCGCTTCGACACCCAGGCCGGCCACGCCGGCGAAGATCTCACCGGACCGTCTCGATAGACGCATTACAATTAGCTAATCAATAGAGCGGGAGTAGTTCAGTGGTAGAACGTCAGCTTCCCAAGCTGGATGTCGCCGGTTCGATCCCGGTCTCCCGCTCCATCCGCCTTCCCCGCCGCAGCGAGCTATGGTTAAAGCATGATCATGCTCCGCTCTGCGCTCACCATCTGGTTCGCTTTATTCGCGACGGCTGCTATGGCGCAGTCCGCGTCGAATGGAATTGCTTCCGGCGGAATCCCCGGTGACATCATCGACCCGCGCGGGATGCCGGGTGTGGATATTGGTGCGAAGGTGAATGCGGCCATTGCCGCAATGCCCGCCAGTGGTGGCACGGTGCGCATTCCGGCGGGCAGCTACAGCTTCTCCACCACCATCAAGCTCACGCGAGCAGGCGAGCACCTGGCGTGCGATGCCGGCGCGGTGCTGCGCTACACCGGCACCGGCGATGCCATCCTGGCGGACACATCTGCCGGCGGCGCACTCAATCTTGCCATTGATGGCGAGGGCGGCTGCGATCTGGTGGGCAACACTGCGGCGCAGAACGGGATTCACCTGCTGCCGGGTAACAGCTTCGTCATCCGCGGCATGCGCATCTACGGCTTCGCGCACGGCAACGGCATTGAGCTGAGCGGCGCAAACAGCGTGCAAATCGCGATGAATGTCATTGAGGAGAATCAGCACGGTATCGACATGGTGACTGTACCGCACTTCGCTCCCAACGCCGTACACGTGGAGGACAACGAGATCTCCGCCAACGACTGGGGCGTCTACAGCCGAGACGGCCACGTACCGGCAACGCGCGCGCTTGCCAATGTCTATCGCGACAACGTTCTCGAAGCCAACCACACCGGCGACATTTTCCTGGGCTGGGATGCGCACACGCTGGTGGAGGGAAATTACTTTGAATCGACGGGAGTCGCGGTGGCAGCAGGCGTGGAGAGCGGGAACGTCTTCGACATTCACATTGTGCGGAACTACTTCACCGTGAACGGCGCGGAAGGCTATCGATCCGAAATCGAGCTGGGGTACGGATTCGGCTTCTTCATCGAAGGCAACTATGAGGAAGGGATTACGAAAGGCGCGGGATCGGAATGTGCCGTGAACGCCGTTCCCGGTCCGCACGGCGGCACCAGCAAGGTCGTGCTGCGCAATGCCTTCTCTCGCGTGAGCGAGGGGAAAATCAGCGCGCACGAGTTCTGCTACCACGGCAGCGCGCAGATTCCGCCCGGCGTGCTGGGAGAAGCACGGCTGATCGGCGACGTTCGCGTAGACGGCGACGTGCACGCCAAGAGCGCCCAGCTCAACGGTCCGCTCGAGTTGGGGCAGGGCGCCGTCGCGTCCACCGAGTCGTCTGTACGAGCGGGCGAGACGTGCACGACGGAAGGGATGCTGCTGATCTCAAGACCTGCCAACCAGACGGCGCGGCTCTTCTTCTGCAGCGGCCTGCACTGGCAGGCGGTGGTTCCGCCTCATCCATGAGCGTGGTTTAGATCATGTAATTGAGGTGCATGACCAGCACCAGCAATGCGACCAGCAGGAGCCCGGCCGAGGGCACATATCCCCACTGCCGGCTGTACGGCCAGCGTGGGAAGGCTGAGACGGCCAGCAGCAGCGGCACGAGCCAGAGAACGACGATCATGCCCGCACCGCTTTCTTCGCCGCAGCATTACCGGCACGGCGGTGCTGTGAGGCGAGCTGCCGTGCGCGCGCAAAGACATCGAGAAACATCTGCCGGGTCAGCCGGCCGGTGTTGGTGTTCTGCAGCGAGGGATGGTAGCTGCCGAGGAGCGTGACGTGGTCCGGCATATCGTACTCGGCACGGTGGCGAAAGGGATAGTCGCTCAACCTTGCTGCGTGCCCTTTGCGGCGCAGATGGGCGAGATAGCCGTTCCACGCAATGTGACCAAGGCAGACCACCACGCGCAGCCGCGTGAGGAGGGCGATCTCCTCGTCGAGCCAGCTTGCGCAGTTCGCCAGCTCGGCGGGCGCCGGCTTGTTGCCGGGTGG
>JAUTWX010000098.1 GCA_030838385.1 Acidobacteriaceae bacterium | reverse complement strand
TGTCTACTGCAGCCTGGACCCTTCCCAATGCCGACGTGAGATAGGGCTCATTCTGTTCCCGTGGTGCAAGAAACGAGAATGGATACCAGGAGTTTCCGGAAGCTTGCGGTGCGAGCATCGCCCACTTTTCCGGAGCTATCGCTTGACCCAGGCCGAGGATGTCTTCAGCCGTTCCTCCGCGGCCATGCAGCAGGATGAGGACGCCCGCTGCTTCCGCAAGGGGTGTGCCAATGGACACAATGGCCTGTGTTCCGTGTGGGCTCTGAGTCATAGCACTGCCTCGCTCTCTTTTGTTGCTTCGCTTTTTGCTTTGTGCAGCGTGATCGGCTGTACGCGCGCTTCGATCAACTTGCGCTGCGGCTCGAACCACTCCGGGATGCGCAATGCCTCCCCGAGCGATTCGGCGGTCTCGTCGATCAGGAAGCCGGGAGCATCCGTTGCGATCTCAAAGAGCACCCCGCCGGGCTCGCGAAAGTAGATGGAATGAAAGTAAGTTCGATCCTGTACGGGGGTCACGCTGACATAACGCCCGAGCTCCTGCTGCCAGTCCACCTGGGCGGAGTCGTCACTGGCGCGAAAGGCGATGTGATGCACCGTGCCGGCGCCCATGCGCCCTGTCTGCACGTTCTTGTCGACAACAACATCCACAAACCGACCGCGAGCATCGCCTTCCGGCTCATAGCGCGTGCGGTTTCCTTCTTCGCTGAGCTTGCGGTAGCCCATGATGCCGAGCAGAGCATCCGTGCGCGTCAGGCTCTGCTCCAGCAGCGTCGTTCCGAAGAAGCCCTGAATCGCGTATTTTGCCGGCACATCGGCGAAGCGAGGCACTGAGACAACGTGTGCTTCCTCGTGCTCCACGAGCTCGATCACCATGCCGTCCGGGTCATTGAAACTCAGGTGCGTTCCACCGAAGTAGACGTTCTCTTCTGTGGAAACTTCCTTGTCCGTCAAACGCTCGCGCCAGTGGGACATGGAACCCACGGGGATCGAAAACGCCGTAGCGATGGTCTCACCTGCGCCTCGCCGACCCTTCGGAGTACCAGGCCAGGGGAAGAACGTGAGGATGGTGCCAGGGGTGCCGACGTCATCGCCAAAGTAAAAGTGATAGGTTTCCGGATCGTCAAAGTTCACAGTCCTCTTGACGAAGCGTAGACCGAGGACCTGTGTGTAGAAGTCGAGGTTGCGCTGCGGATCGGATGCGATAGCGGTGATGTGGTGGAGACCTACGATGGGGGTTCTCATGACGAGCTCCTTTCAAAGGTGCTACGGGTAAATGTCGGTTACTAGGAACAAAAGGGGGCTGCACTTGCCGAGAAGCCAAGCGTCTGCTGCGATCAGAGCTGTTGTATCGGCTACAGCGGTGTGCCCATGGCGATGCCCTTGAGTTGTCTCTCGAGCTTCCGAAGATTGGTAAAGGTGCTTGCACGCTCGTCCGCCGAGAGCACGCTCATCCAGCGCTTCAGGTCTCCGCTGTGCTCCTGGTAAGCGCGGGTAATCAGGGCCTTGCCCCCGTCCGTTAATTGCAGTACGCGAGCCCTGCGGTCGCTCTTACTCAGCGTCCGGGCGATCAGGCCTTTCGATTCCAAACGATCGACGGCAGCCGTCATCGACCCTGTTGCAAGCAAAGCGCTGGCTTGGATCTCCGTAATAGTCATCGACCCCTTGTGCAAAAGCGCTTCTAGCAGCATGAAGTCGGTCAGGCTCAATCCCGAATCCAGAAAGCTCCGCTCGATGAGAGAGCTCATGGCTCGATAGCAGTGCGCGAGCGCGATCCATACCTGTTCTGGAGTGGCTTTTGGGCTGCCTTTCGAAACCGCTCCATCCTTGTTCGCCTGCCTTGGCATCTCTTGCCCGCCTCCCCTCTCAACTTCGTACAGAAGATAGATGAATATCCTTATAAAAGGATTCTTTTAGGAAGCATAAATCGCCTATGCGGCTGAACCTGCTGTGGATAGACAGATCTCTCTCGCGGGATGGAGTTGTAATGTCACTTTAGCGATTCTCCAACCAGAAACGATTGAGAATGCATTCATCGGCTGGGTCCGATCGCCCGGCATCGATAGCCGTCGGCTCAGCGATTCGCAGCCATTTGGAATGCGGACGCCATTCCTGGCCCCGGTTCAGGCCCCACACCGGCCGTCTCCCGCAGCATTGACTGTTTCAGAGTAGCGGCCACGCTATGTGCCAGGTTGTGGGTAGCTCGCAGGTTGCTGCCGATGAACCGGACATTGCCCGCAACGACATGTTCTATCACCTGGTGGCCTTCTGGTGTGACCAACTGAATGCGAACGTTCAATTTGGTCGCTCCGCTCACGGTAGTCACCGCCCGTCGGGTCTCGCTTCCCGGCGCGTAGGCTTGCACCGTTGTCTTCAGAATGAGCAGGCGCGGGGCACAGGCGAGAATCGTGACCATGCTGGGCTTGGATAGCGGGGGTGCCGAATTGGCCGCCTCCGCCTAGTGGACCTTTTTGGACCCAAGCTTGGACCCTGATTCAGTTTTTTCGCCGCGAAGTATTTGAAGGAATGGTAGGCACGAGGAGACTCGAACTCCTGACCTCTACCGTGTCAAGGTAGCGCTCTAACCAACTGAGCTACGCGCCTGCGCCTGGTGGGAACAGCACGGTCAGTATACCAATTTCGGCACGCCGCCCGAGCGCACTCGTGGCGCATTCTCGAGCCGCGCTGGAAGCGCTACTGCCGCTGCGGTACGATGGGTTTCCAGAAGGACGAGTTCCCTCCCACCTCGTCTCGATCCGAAAGACATGACACGCCGCCAGTGCTGAAAGACCTTCGCGCCGCGCCCAACCAGTTGACGTTCCTGCGGCTCTGCATCATTCCCTTCCTGGTCACCGCCGTCCTGGACGGCCGCTATCGCACTGCGTTTGCGCTCTTCATCCTGGCCGGCATCAGCGATGGCCTCGATGGCCTGCTCGCGCGCATTCTGCAGCAGCGCACCCGCCTGGGTCAGTACCTGGACCCCGTCGCGGACAAGCTGCTGCTCAGCACGCTCTTTCTCGTGCTCATGCATCAGGGGCTCATCTCGCGCCGCGTCACCATCCTGGTCTTCAGCCGCGACGTCGGCATCGTAGTCGTGGGCGCGCTGTTGTTCGCCACCACCGGCGCCCGCGACTTCCGCCCCAGCATATGGGGCAAAGCCAACACCGTCGCGCAGATCATCGCCATCGCCACCACGCTGTGGACGGCCTTCTACGCTCTGCCGCTTCTCGTGCTCGTGCGCAAGCTGTCGCTCACTGCGACCTTCGCGCTCACTCTGATTTCGTGGTTCCACTACACCTTGCGGGAGACCCGGCGGCTGGGCTCAGAGGAATCGCGCAACTCCGTCTGAAGCGCGCAGCCGCCCCCCGCGCACTGTGGGCGGCACGGGACTCAGGCATCGTCATTCTCGGCCAGCGTCTCGTCGCCGCCGTCCTGCGAGATCTCCTGGTACTCGTCGGCGTCAAACACCTCGCCGCACTCCTCGCACTCGACGTATTCCACATCGTCTTCGCGCGCTACCACGCGCACCTTGGGATGCTTGCAGACTCGTTGCATGATCAGTATTGGGGGTTTTGGGATGGTTTCGCCGGCGCCGACTGCTGCTGCCAAGTCGGGCCGGTATGCAGGAGATTGTACCCACCTCCCCAGAAGAGTCAATGCGGCATTGAACGCAGCCACCCAGCCCGTTTCAGCGTCGCTTCATTACAATCAAGGAAAAACCAGCATCCATCCCCGATTTCCCGAACGGATGCCCACTGAGCGTGCCGCCGCCCGCCGATCACACATGACCGATCTCCCCCAGTCCCGCCTCTCCCGATTCCGCAACTTCCGCCGCTTTGGCATCCTCGGCGTGCTGGCGCTGCTCTTCATCGCCCTGCTCATCGGCCAGCACTTGGCCTCCGGCGGCGATCCGTCCCTGGAGTTCAACGCCCCCGCGGCCCTCCCGTCCGCCAGCGGCCTGGTGGACCAGTCGCCGCTTCACACGGCCCGGCAACTGGCTCCCCAGGCTGCCGTGCCCCAGGAGCGCCAATATGCACAGGATGCCCTGCGGCTGGCCGATAGCGAGGTCGATCAGGCATTCGCCAGCGCACTGCGCGGCGCCACCCAGCACCAGCCGTCGCTCACCGGCCAGGCCCTGAAAATCTCCCAGCGGCTCAATACGCTGAACAACCGTATCAAGGCCGAGCAGGCCGAGGTCACCGCCCGCCAGCACGGCCCCGGAATCGCGGACGACGATCCCCAGCTCCAGCTCGCACAGGCCCAGCTCGCACTCGATACCGACGAAGCCGACGAGCTGCACCAGACCCTCATCCGCCTGGGCGGCGACCGCCATGCCCTCATCCAGCAGGCACTCGATGAGCACGAAGCCGTCCACAAGGAGGAGACCGGCGCTGCCATCTCCCAGACCGAAGCGCTGGAAGCACCAGCCGCGCTCACCTCGCTCGTCGGCAAGGTCCGAGCGCTCAGCTCCCTACGCAGCCGCCGCCAGCAGCTCGTCCAGGCGCGCAACGCAGCGCAATCGATGGCCGCGCAGCTCCTTCAGCAGCGCAATGCCCTCTCCAGCGACACCGAGACCGCGAATTCGGCAAACGCCAATTCGTCCACCGGAAGCGCGGCTGCCAGCGGACCCCAGACCGCCGATGCAACCACCGCGACCGCTCGTCTCCGCGCCCTCGCCGCCAATCGGGAATCCATCACGCAATACGAGCACCGCATCCACGATCTCGAAAACCTCGCCGCCACCTACAGCAAATGGGACGCACTGGTCCGCGCGCAGGAGCGCACCATCACGCAACGTATCCTGCGTGTCTTCGCCTTCATCATCGCCATCGTCATCCTCACCATCCTGATCGGCCGGCTGCTCCACCACCTGCTCAGCAAGCGCGCGCTGCTGGACCGCCGCCGCCAGCAGACGCTGCAGTTCGTCCTCTCCTTCAGCGTGCAGCTCGTCGGCGCGCTGCTCATCCTCATCGTCATCTTCGGCACGCCGCGCCAAACCCCGACTGTCATCGGCCTCGCCACCGCCGGCCTCACCGTCGTGCTCAAGGACTTCATCGTTGCCTTCTTCGGCTGGTTCATCCTCATGGGCAAGAACGGCGTGCGCGTCGGTGACTGGGTGGAGATCAACGGCGTCGGCGGTGAGGTGGTCGAGGTCGGTCTGCTTCGCACGACACTGCTCGAAACCGGGAACTGGGCGGAAAGCGGCCGTCCCACCGGCCGCCGCGTCGCCTTCATGAACAGCTACGCCATCGAGGACCACTACTTCAACTTCTCCACCACCGGCCAGTGGCTGTGGGAGGAGCTGCACGTCGCGCTGCCCTCCGGGAAAGACCCCTATGCACTGCGTGACGCGATCCGCGGCGCAGTCGAGGAGATCACGCGCGAGGACATCGAGCGCGCCACCCGCGAATGGCTGCGCCTCAGCCAGTTACACGGCAGCCTCAGCACGCTCTCCGCTCAGCCGACAGTGGAGCTGCGGCCCACCGGAGGTCTTGAAGTTGTCATCCGCTACATCACCCGCGCGCAGGATCGCTTTGAGATGCGCTCGCGGTTGAACCAGCGGCTGCTCGGCATCCTGCACGCCCCACCGCAAATCAGCGAAGCCTCGCCTGCATCCGCAAGTTCAGCCGAAGCTGCTCCTCAGACAACGAGCCCAGTCACCGGATAAACTCATCCCACGGCGATTCGTCATCCCGACCGGAGCGGGTCACTCGCCGCGAGTGATCAGCAAAGTGGAGGGATCTGCTTTTTGCACGCCCCCGCATCTCGTTTCGGGAGGATCCAGCATGTTCACTTCGGAAGAAGGGGCTCGCCGCTACCAGGAGACCCTGGTGCCGCTCATGTTCGCACCCTCCGCACGCCAACTGGTTGCGAACGCGAAACTCCCTTCCGGTGCACACGTGCTCGATGTCGCCACCGGGACCGGCGTCGTAGCCCGCGCGGCAGCAGAGGCCGTCGGCAGCACCGGCCGTATCACCGCCATCGATGCCACCGAAAGCATGCTTGCCGTCGCGCGCAGCCAGCCCGCAGCACCCGGCGCCGCGCCCATCGAATACATCCACTCCGCCATCGAGGACGCCGCGCTACCCGCCGGAGCCTTTCACGCCGCCTTCTGCCAGCAGGCGCTGCAGTTCTTCGAAGAGCCGGGACGCGCCCTCGCGCGCATTCGCCAGGCGCTGCAGCCGGAAGGACGCCTCCACGTCGCGCTCTGGGGATCGGAAGAAGAGCACGCTCTCACCATGGCTATGCAGCGCGCGCTCCTCGAATGCGGCCTCAACGACTTCACCGCATTCCTCACCAAAGTGCACCGCCTCCACAATCCCGCGCTGGTGAATGGCATTCTCAAGCAGGGCGGTTTCATCATTGAGCGTCAGGAATCCGT
>JAUTWX010000096.1 GCA_030838385.1 Acidobacteriaceae bacterium | reverse complement strand
ATCGAACATCGGGTTACCCAAGTCCTAATAACGCCATTGAGTGTGTCGCGCCAAACTGCAGCTACCCGCGTCAAGGAATCCATCCCCGTTCACAGCCAGCCCTATCTAAAACGCAGATAAGGCACATACTCATAAAACTATCGCAAAGACACCGCGATGCACTCCCCTAAGAGGCCGATTGACAACATGACCGAAAATCGGAACCGTTCCGCGGAATCAGTGTAACCTCACGACCGGAGAGATTGCTCTCTTTACTACGTGCTCAAATTGACATCCAGTCGCCATAGCCCGCGACTTTTCATATATTTACGCATAGACAACAATAGACAATACACCAAAATTTAGAGTTTCCAAGCGATCTTCACCATCCGAACAAGCTGGGGTAACAGCCACGGCCTTGAATATACGACGGGCATGCGAATACCCGACACGCCGTTTCGGCCGCCGGCACCTCCAGCAATAATTCTAAATCGGCAAAAAGGCCGCGAAGCATGATCCCTTGAGCCTCAGCGGATACGCCGCGCGCGCCTCGGGGGTCGACTTCAAGGCTGCCGGTTCAGCCGCTGTCGTTCCGGGTCCAGGACCCAGCCCCACTTGGAGAAATACTTCACCGCCGAGAGCACGTGATGCCAGGCCAGACGCTTATCGCGATACGAGCCCTTCTGATACTCATGCACGATGGACACCGCCGGGTAATACAGCGCGCGGGAGACCTCCAGAATCCTCCGCACCAGATCGACGTCCTCCATATACATGAAGAAGCGCTCGTCGAAGAGCCCCACCCGGTCGATGACCGAGCTGCGCAGCAGCAGGAAGCAGCCGGATAGCGTAGGCGGCTCCATTGGGCGGTCATAATCGCGGTCGCGAAGCTCGTACCGCTCCATCGCGCCCCGAAAGATTCCATGCGCCAAGCCCGGCGCAAAACGGCGTACCACCAGGTCCCACGGTGTTGGCAGACGCTTGCACAGGTGCTGTGTCGCCCCATCGGCATAGAGGATCTTCGGCATGACCACACCCAGATCCGGCTGCGTCGTCATCACCTCCAGCAGCCTCTCCAACACCAGCGCCTCAAAGTGCACATCCGGATTCAGCACCAGGTGATACGGACTGAGCTGCCATATTCGCTGGTACGCGAGGTTGTGCGCCTTGCCGAAACCCAGATTTCCGGGCGGCCGCAGATAGATCGCCCCGCACTCCTCGGCCAGCGCTGCCACCGCCTCTTCGCCGGCATTGTCCACCAGCACAAGTTGAATGCGGCACCGCTGCCGAGCGATGCTCTCCACCGCCCGCCGCAATTGCACGATCGAATTTCGATAGGTGACGATCGACGCCGTCAGGTCGAAGGCCGCCGTCAAGGGCGATGCTGCCGAGGAGAGTGCTCTCGCAGAAGCCGATCCGATAGTTTGTAGTGGAGGGTTCAACGTCCGCGTGACGCAAGAGCGAGCGCGCTTGCTATCCTCTCGGAAGAGGATACTGAATCGCCCGCACCCGGACAAGCAAAGCTGTTGTGCCCGATGCCGCCGCCTCTTTGGAGTGACCACGCTTGCAAGTTCTGATCGACCTGACCCAGGTCCCGGTCGGCCGGATGGGAATTGGCAGCTACGCGGAAAACCTGCTCGAGCAATCTCGCGAGTTGGCGCCGGATATCTCCCTCACAGTTGTTCTCCAGTCGGACGATCCCGCACTCCGCGCGGCGCTTCCCGCACGCGTCCGTGCGTTGCAGCTTCCCGCGCGCCTCTTCCGCCGGTTTCCCGCGCGTCTTCTCTTCGAGCAGCTCGTTCTGCCCTTCCTTGCCTGGCGCTATCGTGCCGACGTCATCCACTCGCTGCACTATTCTCTGCCCCTGCTGCCCGGCCGCGCACACCGGGTGGTCACCATGCACGACATGACCGCCTACCTGCTGCCCCACATGCACACCCGCGCCAAGGGCGCGTACATGCGCTTCTTCATCCGGCAGGCCATCCGGCGGGCGGACCGCCTGATCTTCGTCTCCGCCTCCGCGCTCGAGGACTGCCGCCGCTGGTTCCAACTCCCGTTGGACCATGCCTCCGTCGTCCACCACGGCAAGAGCGACGCCTTCCGGCCGGATGGCTCGCCGGAAGCGCTCGCTGACGTCCGCGCGCGATATGCGCTCCCCCCCAGCTATCTGCTCTACCTGGGCACCCTCGAGCCGCGAAAAAATATCCCGCTGCTGCTCCGCGCCTTCGCGGATCTGGTGCAACGCCATCCCGAGGCCCGGCTGGTGATCGCTGGCAAGAAGGGCTGGTACTTCGAGGAAATCTTCCACACCGTCGCCACGCTCAACCTGGCGGACCGCGTCATCTTCACCGGCTACGTGGACGAGGCGGACAAGCCGGCGCTGCTGCGTGGCGCATCCCTCTTCGTCTACCCCTCGCTCCACGAGGGCTTCGGCGTCCCGGTGCTCGAGGCGATGGCCTCGGGCATTCCAACTATCGGCGGCAACCGCACCTCGATCCCGGAAATCGCCGGCGACGGCGCGCTGCTTATCGACCCCGCGTCGCTGCCCGAGCTCACCGCCGCGCTGGAGCATCTCTACACCGATACGGCGGCGCGCTCCGAGCTCGCCGCCCGTGGCTTGGCGCAAGCCGCGAAGTTCTCCTGGAAGAAGACCGCCGAGGAGACCGCCGCCGTCTATCGCGACGCCAGCCAACGCGAGGCGGCACAGCCAAAGATTTAATCCGCGGCGCGCACCCGCGCCTTGCGCCCTGTACGCAGCCGTCGCCACAGCTCCTGCCGGGTCATTCGCGAGAATGCCGCGTCCGCGAAGCGCCGCTGCCGCACGGCTCGTACGGCCAGCCGGAGCAGGTGCAGCATTCTCTCCGCCCGGCCACGGTAGAGGTCGAGAAAATCGCTCTCCGCCGCCAGATACGTGGCGTAGCGTGCCGGGCTCATGCGCGCGTCGTAATCGAGCATGGCGACCTCATGTTCGAGCGCAAGATCGCCTGCGATGCGGACACCGAATCCAAGCTCGTGAAAACGCTGGAAGACGTAGATGTCCGAGTAGTCCAGCCAGAAACGTGGGCTGTAGCCGCCGATCGCTTCAAGCGCGTTCACACGCATCAGCGTGCCGCTGTTGGCCGCAAAGATGGCTCGCCGCTCCGTGTACGGGGTGGCGGGGCGCGGCAGCGGCACATGCCGTGCGAAACGCCACAATCGCGGCGACACAACGAACTCGCCGGCACGGAGAAACGGCGCTACCGCCGCAATCCGCTCTTCGTCCATGGCTTGTTCTGCATACTGGCGCATTCCGCGCAGAAAATCGCCCGTTACCGATGTGTCGTGATCGAACAGCAGCAGCCATCGCGCGCCCTGCTCGCGTGCCAGCCGCGCCGCGCCGTTGTAAGCGCCGGCCACACCCTTATTGCGCGCTGCATGGTGATAGTGAAAAGGAAAAGGCAGCGTCGCGGCCTCCACCGGCGCCGGGCTGTTGTCCCACACCAGCAGATCGAGGACGCGCAGGAGCGCGGGATCTTCCGCAACGGCTTGGGTCAGGCCGGCCAGCGTCTTCGACGCCTCGAATGACGTGCGATACAGCACCACCACCATCAGGACAGGTGCGCCGTCCGTCATCGCTCGGCTCCACAACCCGCCTCTGCCCGCCATCGCTCCAGACGCTTCACGCGATTCATGGTGAAGCGGCGGCGCAAGGCAGCACGCGTTGCCTGCAAGACCTCTCGAGCTTCGCGCCGCCGCATCTGGTTGATAAGGCGGACGCCCAGTTGCGCCGTGTACGCTGCATGCTCCCACCACCTGCCGTAAAGATCCACGTACGCGGACTCGGCCATCAGAAAATTCCGCAAATGAGGAAGCGAGACCCGTTCGCGATAGTTGAGCAGGGAAAAGTGATGTTCCAGGTGCACCGAATCGAGGACGAACATGCGCCACCCCTGCACATAGAACTGATGGTGCAGCCAGCTATCCAGATGATCCAGCCAGAAACACGGATGAAAGCCGCCAATCGCATCGAGTGCGGCGACACGCAGCAGCGCCGCGGAATTGAACGCCCGCGCCTCGCGACGCGGCACTCCGCTGAAGTGCATGGGCAATGGCTTCAACCGGCCGATGCGCACATATGCTGGCGACAGAAGCTGTTCGCCCTCCGCCAGGTGCGGAACGATGACGGCTATATGCGAATCATCTTTCGCTGCGCAAAGCCCCGGTTGTATCGCAGAAAAAAAATCCGCGGGCAGCGCCGTGTCCTGATCCAGGGTCAGCAGCCATTCGCAGCCGTCGGCCCGCGCCCCTTCCAGCGCCGCTTCATACGCGCCCAGCAGGCCGCGGTTTCTCGCCGCCGCGTGATAGCGAAAATTCTCCGGCAGCTCGTTGATCGCCGGTTCGCCGGAAGGGCTGTTGTCATAAATCAATCCATGGCAATCGACAGCAGCCGTCTCGCGCAATGCGCGAGCCAGCGTCGCCACCGTCACTGATGCAGACGGGCGCTGTCCGTACAGCACAACCACGGCAAAGATTCGTGTGGGATGGATTGAGCTCTCGCCCGGCAAGGCTAGCTCCTAAGCGCGAAGGTGCATCGCTTGTTTCACTTGCTTGTAGCGGTCGCGCAGTC
>JAUTWX010000073.1 GCA_030838385.1 Acidobacteriaceae bacterium | reverse complement strand
TCACCCTTACCCTCGCGCTTGCGCGCGGTGGCGGTATCTTCTCTGTGGCACTAGCCGTCCCGGCGCCTTGACGCGCCGGTCCCGGACGTTATCCGGCACACTGCCCTGCGGAGTTCGGACTTTCCTCTCCCGGACAACGAGTGCCCGGCAGCGGCCGTCCAGCCCACCTGCTTTCTTATTTTACTGCTGAAATGCCGTTGATGGACCGCGGATGTGCAGGATGTTCGCGTCCGGCATCTGATGAATGGAGTCCAGCTGTGGGCCTCGAAGCGGAACGCTCGCCGCTCCTGTAGCAAGTTAAAGAAAGTTCGCAATATGCGGATGATGACACTACGAAATCGTGATTGAGACCGAGACCGCACGAGGCTGTGGTGCGTCTTTGGCAGATGCTATGTGTTCTGTATTTTTTCCCCTCGCGGCAACAGTTTGTCATTGCCGCTTATTTCCGGCGCTTCCGCGGGTTCGATCGCGCTCACTGTGGGTAACGTGGCTCACTGTGGTTCTCGGAACTGTCGTTGCGCCAAATGCCATTGCGCAGGTTCCCGCTCCAGCGCGAGTCTGGATGCCATTCACTCATTTAGGGACCGGCGTCACGGTGGGCACAACGGGAGTGGGCGTAGAAGCAGCCGTTCCCTATGGGGCTTACTGGAATATACGGGCCGGCGTGAGTTATCTCGGCTATAGCTGGACATTCAAAACCGGCACGTCTCCGGTGGACGGGCACCTGCGTTTGGGAGGGGCCCGAGTAGGCGTGGATTGGTTTCCGCTTGCGGGAGGTTTTCACGTCAGCCTTGGTGTGCTGGTCCCAAATCTCACACAGGCAACGGCGCGCCTGAATCTGCAGCCCGGCAAGACGCTCACCATCGAAGGAGCAGACTACACGACGGATGCCACGAACCCGTTTCGCGGAACCGCACATTCCGAGCTCCGCCCGGTTGCTCCCGTGCTAACCGTTGGCTGGGGCAATCTCATCCCTCGCAATTATCACCAACGGTGGTCTTTTCCGATTGAGATTGGCGCAGCTTATGAGGGGGCGCCCACCGTACACGTAAGCTTTACTGGAAACGTGTGCACCGCCGGACAAGGCTGCCGGCCCGCCGCGTCCGATGCGGGATTCAATCAGAACCTGAATACGGCTCTCCGCGATGTCAACAGCAACCTGAATCGATATGCGCGGTTCTTGCCGATCATCTCGGCAGGCGTCGGCTACAGGTTTTAGTTTCGGCGAGAGCCAACACCTTGACTGCCGGTTGCACGTGTGGTCCCGCACACTATTCTGCCGACGCTGGCTTAATCGCCGGTGGGAATGATTCCGACATTTTCGACCATCAGGATCACGGTCCTTTGGGGAGCCCGCGTGCGATGCAGAACTCCTTTGGGTACGACAAAGCCCTGCCACGGAGTGAGCTCGACGATGCGGTCTTCCAGATCGATGAACAACCGTCCTTCTACCACATAGAAGAACTCATCATCGTCATCGTGCTTGTGCCAGTGGTACTCGCCTTCGACGATGCCCACGCGCACGACCGACTCGTTGACTTTGCACAGCGTCTGATTGAACCACTTGTATTCGCAGCTGTCGGCCAAGGCTTGTACGTCGATGAGTTCGAGCGGCTGGTGCAAGAGGTTCAGGCGTGTCTCGTAGGGATGTACGGCGGTGGAATCAGCCATAACGGCCTCCGGCGTTGCTGGATTCATGCTACGACAGGTAGACCCTGAATTTGCTCTGGAGAGAGCGACAGCAGGAGATCACTCTGACGGATGACGAGTTATGGAGGCGGGCCGAAACGGCGGCTCACTCCACTGCGTGATCAGGCTCCCTTCCGGGTTCTCTATTTCTCGATCAGTAAGTCTGCAATGTCGAAAGGATTTTGGGCTCAAGCCTTTTCGTCTCTTCGATCGGCGATTTGGACTCCTTCCACGGCCCACCAAAGCTAATAAGCAGAATCTTGCCGTTCATCTCCATCAGGTACTCGTCGGGATAATCCACGCCACCTCCGCCAGCTCCGTAGAAATAGAAGACGTGCCTGCCGAGGCGCACGGGCGCGGGAGGCTCATCAGCACCCGTCGGAGCGCAGCAGGCCTGCATCTGGCTCATCGAGAAATGCTTTGGAATATAGGCGAAGGCAATGCTCGCCTTATTGTCCACGGCACCGCCGTATGTGCCCAGCGGCAGACTGTTCAGCACCAGGCTGCCAAGAAATCGCCGGGTGTTCGAGAACTGGTCAGGAGGCGGAGCCGGCACCTCGTGATATTTCGGAGGATATTGGAGACAGAAGCGAAATTCGCGATTCGTGTACACGCGCCAACCGGGGTGCGCGGTGTCTGCTCGGCAGGGACTGCGCTTCACCGTCTGAGATCGCAGACTTGGCGACCCGCCCATTAGAAAGAACAGCCCCGCCAGCGCAAATCCAGCCCGCAAGCCGACGAATCTCATATGCGATTCGCCTACTCTGCGTCCGGCTTGGCTCCCGGCAGACGTTTGCGCAGAAGTGCGATCTGGCCGGTGTGATGGGCTTCGTGCTCGCAGACGTGGAACCACTTGCAGTAGTTGTTGGTCGGACCCGAGGGCCAGTCTTTGTCGACGGCCATCAGCCACGCATCGTCGCGCTTTTTGAATTCGGCCAGTGACTTGGCGCGCACCTCTTGAAGGATGTTCAGGTAGTAGTCGCGGTCATGGCCTTTGATGGTCTTGCGGCCGGCGTCTCCCAGGCCCATGGCGGCGTCCCACTTCTGCTTTATCGACGGGGACAGCTATCCCATTTCATCCCGTCGAAGGTATTCATCTGGTAGTAGGTCTCAGTGGCTGCGAGATGGAGCATCAGGGCGCCGATGGTGTTGGCCCTGGCGTCGAAGAGATGATCCAGATCGGCCTGGGTGAGACCTTTTGTCGCACTGATAACGCCGTTCGCTTCGCGCATCCAGGTGAGCATGGAGACGAACGTTCCCACCTGCGGAGAGTAGCCCGGCCTGGGTCCGAGGATATCGAGGCCGGCTGGATCGCTCGCCGCCGCTGCCGGTTCCGCACGCAGCACTTCTCCGACGAGTCCGCAGAAGCCTGCGCTAAGGACGGTGGAGTGCTTCAGGAAACTTCTTCTATCTGTAAGGACAGGATTTGCGGAAGTGATTTCGCTCATGACGTTTCGCGACCTCGGATGAAGTGCAGGGAATACCGATGGCCCCGCGCAGACAGAGGCGAATTGTACCAAGTTGAGCAGGCCGAACCAGACTCCGCGGCGCTCGTCTCCCTGATGGGAGACGGCTCGGTCGGGATGACGAATCGCGTCGAAACCTATCGTGCAGCAGCCAACTGCGGTTCGCGCAGCCAGTCGTAGAGCGGGAAGCTGTCGGCCAGCTCGCGGACCTGGCCACGGATGCGCGCGAGTGCTGCTTCGTCGCTGCGCTTGTCGAGCGCTTCGGTGATCCAACGGGCGATGGTGCGCATCTCCTGATGGCCCATGCCGCGCGTGGTGAGCGCGGGGGTGCCGATGCGGACGCCGCTGGGCTTCATGGGCGGGTTGGCGTCGAAGGGGATGGCGTTCTTGTTTACCGTGATGCCGGCGGCGTGGAGGGCGGTCTCGGCCTCGCTGCCGAACATGCCTTTGGCGAAGACATCGATGAGCAGGAGGTGGGTGTCGGTGCCGCCGGAGATAACGCGGAAGCCGTGGCCGGCCAGCTCGTCCGCGAGCACCTTGGCGTTGCTGACGATCTGCGCGGCGTAGTCGCGGAAGCCGGGCTCGAGCGCTTCGCCGAAGGCTACGGCCTTGGCCGCCATAATGTGGACCAGCGGACCGCCCTGTTGTCCGGGGAAGACGGATCTGTCGACTCCGGCGGCGTATTGCTGCTGGCAGAGGATCATGCCGGCGCGCGGGCCGCGCAGGGTTTTGTGCGTGGTGGTGGTGACGAATTGTGCGTGCGGCACGGGCGACGGATGCACGCCGCCGGCGACCAGACCGGCGAAGTGCGCCATGTCGATGAGCAGGAGGGCGCCGACTTCGTCGGCGATGGCGCGCATGCGTGGGAAGTCGAAGATGCGCGGATAGGCACTGCCGCCGCCGATGATGAGCTTGGGCTGCTCGCGGCGGGCGATCTCGGCGAGCTCGTCGTAGTCGATGACCTCTGTATCCTTGCGCACGCTGTAAGAGGCAACGCGATAGAGCTTGCCGGAGAAGTTGAGCTTGTGACCGTGGGTGAGGTGGCCCCCGTGGGCAAGGTCAAGGCCGAGAATGGTGTCGCCCGGCTGCAAGACCGACATGTAGGCCGCGGCGTTGGCCTGCGAGCCGGAGTGGGGCTGGACGTTGGCGTGCTCGGCGCCAAAGATCTGTTTGGCGCGGTCGCGCGCCAGGTTCTCTACGACATCCGCGAATTCGCAACCACCGTAGTAGCGTTTGCCGGGGTAACCCTCCGCGTACTTATTGGTGAAGACGGAGCCTGCGGCCTCGAGCACGGCGCGGCTGACGAAGTTCTCCGAGGCGATCATCTCGAGGCCCTCGTGCTGGCGGGCAACTTCGTTGGCGATGGCCTGGGCGACGACGGGATCGGCCTGGGCGAGCGTGCGGGACTGGACGGCGGCGGTCTGACTGGGCATGTAGCGATTCTAGAGCTTCTAGCCGCTAGCTCCTAGCTTCTAGCCATTGGGAGCTCACTGCGGGCTTTTGCCCATTCCACCCTTCGCTTCGCTCAGGATGGGCCACGCATTTTGTGGTGACGCGAACAAACTACAGGTCCTTCGCTTCGCTCAGGAAGACAACAGTACGGATATGGGGCTGGTCCCGGAGGAACAGCAAATCCCTCCACTTCGCTCCGCTTCGGTCGGGATGACGACCTCGTCGGGTGTTGACGGGAAGCTAGCGGGCGATGAGGTCTCGTTCCGGCTGTGCGGTGGCGGGCAGCTTTTGGGAGAGGGCGTGCTCCCCCGAGGTGGCCAATTGCTTGAAGGCGCGATGGACGAAGGAACCGAGGAACCAGCCGTCCATGAACTTGTAGGGCGTTTCGCCGGTGGTGTAGTGGCCGCAGGGGAGCACGCGCGACTCGAAGTCAACGCCGTGCGTGCGAAAGCTCTCGATGACTTCGAGCGAATAACGCCTGAGAAACGTCAGGTCGTACGTTGCGTGCACCGCCAGCACCTTACGGGGCGCGGCCGGGAACAGGTCCATGAAGGAGATGGGGCTGATGCAGGCCCAGATTCCGTTCAACTGCTCCTGGGTCATCACGGATTCGCACGCCGCGCGAATATGGCGGCTGCTCTGGCCGGTCCACACCACGTCACCGAAGGACATGGAGGCGTGATTGAAGGCGCAGATCTGCAGGCGCGGATCCATGGCGGCGGCGATGAAGGCGTAGCAGGAGCCGAGGCTGGTGCCCAGGATGCCGAACTGCTCGTAACCCTGCTGCTCGAGCCAGTCGAGGCAGGAGCGGATATCGACGACGGCCTGGCGGCAGGCGGCGATGGTGCGGCCGAGGTTGGAGCTGACGGCATAGTCGGAGCGCTCGAGCTCCGCGGGACGGCGAATGTCGTGGTAGGGCTTGGAGAGGCGCAGGGCAGAGATGCCGAAGCGATTGAAGAGCGCGCAGAGAGCGTTATGACTGAAGGCGTCGGCATTCCACTGCGGCATCACGATGATGGCTTGTCGGGGCTTGCCCGCCTGACGGGCCGCTCTCTGCTTTTCGGACGGCGCGGGATACCAGCGCGCGTTGACGAGATCGTTCTCTGGGTAGGGTGTGCGGACCGGCGAGGTGAAGCGGAGGAAGTGCGCCGTCTTCGCGCGGCCTGCCGCAGCTGCGGCGCGAAGCTGCGCTTCGCGCCGCAGCGTCTCCCGACGAACGTTGGTGGGAAAGAGCAGTGGGTGCCGCTCTTCCAGGCGGAAATCTGTGGGACGCGCGTAGCCGTAAAAGGCTTCGCGATCGCGAAGGATGGCATGATTGATAGCGAGCAGCGCGTCTTGATTCGCATGGACAGCGGCTGGATTGCGCACGATTGCGGGGTCGGGCATGAGGCCGCGCGGGCGCGCAAAATCTTCCAGCCAGTCGAAGCCCCACTCGACCGGACGCACAATGCGATTGGTATCACGCGTGGTGAGTGCGGTCTCCCATGCGAACATCCAGCGTGCGTAGAGGTTTCTAAGCATTACAGTAATCGTAGCCGATTAAGAAGAGCTGAATCCGCAGCAGAAAGTTCGCTTTGCCGGCGGCCGGGCAGATAAGGTTCCCATAGCGGCGCAAACGTTGATCTAGTGGTATTTTCATCGTTACGCCTTCAACTTTTCACCCTGCACTCTCGTCTGATTGTGCATGCTCCTCCGAGCGTGCGCCTATATCTGCAATTTTTCTTCTTAAGGGTTACTTCAGGAATCGGATGACTGATCTGTCCCGTTTTATTTGTACCCCTATAGTGTATCTGTCCATTCTGGCCACACCTTTGTTGTATGCACAGAACAAAGGATCTCTGCATGGGCAGGTAACAGATCCGAGCGGAGCCATCGTGCCGGGTGCGAGCGTGCAGCTCTTGGGCAATGGCAAGAATTTCTCCGCCACATCGGGAGGCGATGGAAGCTACTCGTTTGGAACGCTGCCTTCAGGCAGTTACACGCTGGATGTGAATGTGACGGGGTTCACTCCGTTTTCCGAATCGGGCGTATCGATTGTGAACGGCACCTCGCGCACGCTGAATATCCCACTGACCATTGCCACGCAGGAGCAGCAGGTAGAGGTGACCGCGGACACGCGGCAACTGGATACCGAGCCGGCAGACAATGCCAACGCCGTGGTGCTAACCGGCAAGGACCTGGATGCGCTCTCTGACGATCCGGACGAGATGCAGAACGAGCTGACGGCACTGGCCGGTCCTTCGGCGGGAAACGGCGGCAGCCAGATATATATCGACGGCTTCACCGGTGGCGACCTACCACCGAAGTCGTCGATTCGCGAGATTCGCATCAACCAGAACCCGTTTTCGGCGGAGTTCGACAAGCTTGGCTATGGGCGCATCGAGATTCTGACAAAGCCGGGCACCGCCAAGCTGCACGGACAGATTCAGGCCAGCGGTAACGACTCGGCACTCAATACCAGCCATTTCGTCACCAGCACACCGCCATATCACCAATTCTTCCTGAATGGCTCGCTGGGCGGTCCTATCTCGAAGAAGGCGTCGTACTCCTTCTCCGTGTTCGCGCGAAACAGCCAGAACATCCTGATCGTGAATGCGGCGGGGACGCCTACCGATCCGAACTACTTCCTGGACCACGGCGGCAGCAACTTTGTGCAGAACCTGAACAATCCGCAGTCTCGCCTGCACCTGACACCGCGCATCGACTACCAGTTGACGCCGAGCAACACGCTGACGGTGCGCTATCAATACAACCGCGGCGTGGATACGGGGGACGGTCCCGGCCAGTATGCGCTGGCCTCGCAGGCTTACGACACGCACAGCATCGAGAACACGATCCAGATCGGGGATTCGCAGGTGTTCAACGCGCATCTGGTGATGGACACGCGATTTGAATATGAGCGCGATCGCGACGAGCAACTGCCGCAGGACACCTCCCCTACGCTGACCGTGCAGGGCGCCTTTACGGGCGGCGGCAGCAACGACGGCACCTCGCGCACCAACGGGGACCACTACGAGCTGCAGAACTATTGGACAGGCAGCTTCAAGAGCCACTCACTCCGTTTTGGTACGCGGCTGCGCGCGTATCGTGAGTCGGACTATTCCAATGCCGGCACGAACGGCAACTACAACTTCAACAGCGCTGCGGCATTCATCGCCGGCACGCCCTCGCAGGGCAGCGTGACGAAGATCACTAATTTCAGCGCACGCGCGACGCTGTTCGATGCGGCTCTTTTCTATCAGGACGACTGGAAGGTGAACCGGAAGCTCACCTTCGATTACGGGCTGCGTTTTGAGGCGCAGAACCGCATTCACGACCATGCGGACTGGGGTCCGCGCATCGGCTTTGCCTACGCGCTCGACGGAGGCAAGAAGCGGCCGCCGAAGACGGTGATCCGTGCCGGATATGGCTGGTTCTTCAATCGCTTCACCAACGCGAGCGTGATCCAGGCGATTCACCAGAACGGCGTGAACCAGCAGCAGATCGTCTACTCGCCAGTGACATACGTGCCCGGCCAGCCGCCTTCTGGTGTGGGCACGGTGAGCTCGCGCTCGGCGAGCTACAGCATAAGTCCGAAGGTGAAGGCGGCGCTGGATATGCAGGGAGCCGTCGGCGTCGACCGGAAGATCACAAAATCGCTCACCGCGAATGTGACGTATCTCTATAGCCGTGGCATTCACCAGTATCTGAGCGACAACATCAACGCACCGCTATACGACTACGCGAACAACACGTTTATCACGGATGCATCCGGGAATCTGCAATTTCCATTTCCGGGAAAAGGCAACCTCTATCAGTTCCAAGCGGACGGCGTGTACCGGCAGAACCAGCTCATCACGTCGGTCAATGCGCGGGCGGGAAACTATTCTGTCGCTGCCTTCTATGTGCTGGGGTATTTCAAGAGCGATACGACGGGCGCGAACTACTTTCCATCGCGCCAGAACGATATTGCCTTCGATTACGGACGCTCCAGCAACGATGTGCGCAACCGCTTCTTCCTGCTGGCCACCACGAATCTGCCGTATGGCGTCCAGGGATCGATCTTTACTATCGCGAACGGCGGTGCGCCTTACAACATCACGACGGGGCAGGACCTGAACAAAGACAACCAGTACAACGAGCGGCCATCGGTGGTGGACGCGAGTCTGTGCACCCCGGGTTCAACGCAGTATTACGCGACACGTTATGGCTGCCTGAATATCACACCCAATCCCGGCGAGACGATTATCCCCTACGGCAGCGGGCGAGGGCCGGCGAACTTTAGCGCGAATGTGCGGCTGAGCAAGAACTTTGGCGTTGGGCCGAAGCTGACCGTGCATGGTGGCGGCGGGGGTGGTGGCGACGGTGGCCCGCGCGGGGGCGGTGGACCAGGGGGTGGTCCCGGGGGCGGGGGCGGTCCCGGGGGCGGTGGTGGCCCTCGCGGCGGACTTGGGCCTGGTGGCCTGAGTAGCAGCGGTAGCGGGGGCTTCTTCGGCGGTCCACACTCGAAGGAGGTGCCGCGCAAGTACAACCTGAACTTCACGGTTGCGGCAAACAACGTCTTCAACGTGGTGAACCTGGCACAGCCAAGCAACGTGGTGAGCAGTCAGAACTTCGACAAATCGCTCGCGCTCGCCGGGCAGTTCTTCAATCGCAACGAGACATCGCTACGCACGATCGACCTGCAGATGAGCTTCAGCTTCTAGGATTTGCCATCCAGGCAGACGCGCCGGTGGCGCGAGTTATTGGGTTCGCTCCCTTTGGTCGCTCACGTTTGGTTGCCGCGCGCGAAAAGGTAAAGCAGATCTCTCCGCTTCGGTCGAGATGACGAGGGCGATCTATTGTCGCGATGACGGGGAATGGACGGCTCGGTCGGGATGACCAATGTCTGGTAGTCGTCACGACCAGACGCGCGGCACTCTCGTGCCGATCGCGCAGAGCACCTCGTAGGCGATGGTGCCGGCATGGGTGGCGAGGTCGTCTGCGGTGATGCGGTCGCTGCCCTGCTCACCGAGG
The DNA here is from genome assembly GCA_030838385.1 of Acidobacteriaceae bacterium. Taxonomy (GTDB): domain Bacteria; phylum Acidobacteriota; class Terriglobia; order Terriglobales; family Acidobacteriaceae; genus KBS-83. The sequence continues at coordinate 2,858 of JAUTWX010000073.1, read as the reverse complement.
AGCACGACTTCGTCGTTGATCGCGGCATCTGCGATGTCGGTGACGTCGATCATGGTCTGGTCCATGGTGACACGGCCGGCGATGGGCGCGCGGTGGCCACGCACGAGCACTTCGCCGCGGTTCGAGAGCAGACGGTTGTAGCCGTCTGCGTAGCCTACCGGCAGCAATGCGATGCGCGTGGGGCGCGCGGCACGGAAGGTGGCGTTGTAGCTGACGGGGCCGCCGGCCGCAATGGTGCGGAGCGCGGCGATGCGGGTCTTCCAGCTCAGCACGGGTTGTAATCCTCGTTCTGCCGCGCGTGGGCCGTAGCCGTAGAGCGCGATGCCCGGCCGCAGCAAGAGTCGGCTGCCACCTTGCTGCGCAATGTCGCGGAGCGCGGCCATCTGGGCGGCTTCAAAGAGGCTGGCGGAGTTGCCCGCGTGAATCAATGGCGGAGCAATGCCGCGGTCCCGCAATGTGGCGAGTGCAATGCGAAGACGGTCGAGTTGCTCGGCGGTCTGCATCGAGCTGGGATCTTCCGTCGATGCGAAGTGCGTCATGACCGCTTCGAGTAGCAGTTGTGGATGCTGCGCGAGGTGGGCGGCGAATGCGGCGAGCGCGGCGGTGTCGTTCCACTGGATGCCCTGCCGCGCCATCCCGGTGTCGATTTCGAGGTGCAGCGCGAATGGTGGCTCGGCGGATTGCGGGACAGCTTCGGCGAGCCATGCGAGCTGCTCGACGGAGCCCAGTACGGGCGTGAGAGCGTGGCGAACGGTGTCTGCTGCCTCGCCCGCAAAGAGGCCGGAGAGCACGAGCGTGCGATGACCTTTCAGTTGTGGCTGGAGGAGCAGCGCTTCGTCCAGGCAGGTGACGGCGAACCAATCACAGCCATTGTCAATGAGAACGGAGAGCGCTTCGACGGCGTCGTGGCCGTAGGCGTCGGCTTTGATGACCGCGACGGCATCGGCATCGGCGCGCGCAGCCTGCTCGCGCAGGATGCGATAGTTGCTGCGCAAAGCCGTCCGCGAGACTTCTGCCCAGGTGGGCCGGGTGAATGGGGGAGATGTCATTCGTAACTGCCACCATCTCCTTCGTGCGCCATGTTCTCGAAGCGGGTGTACTCGCTGAGGTAGGCGAGGTGGACGGAGCCGGTGGGGCCATTGCGCTGCTTGGCGATGATGATCTCGGCCTTGCCCTTGGAGTCGGGATCCTCGTTGCCGTTCTCATCCTTGTTGTAGTAGCTATCACGATGGATGAAGGCGACCACGTCGGCATCCTGCTCGATGGAGCCTGATTCGCGCAGGTCGGAGAGCATGGGCTTCTTGTCGCCGCCGCGCTGCTCAGAGGCGCGGCTAAGCTGCGAAAGCGCGATAACGGGGATGTGCAGCTCCTTGGCGAGCGCTTTGAGGCCGCGCGAGATCGCGGAGACTTCCTGGGTGCGGTTCTCGTGGCGCTTGTTACTCGCTGCGCCGGGAAGCGAGGCGGACATGAGCTGCAGATAGTCGACGACGAGCAGGTCGAGGCCGCGCTGCTGCTTGAGACGGCGGGCCTTCGCGCGCATTTCGGCGAGCGAGATGCCGGGGGTGTCGTCTATGTAGATATGCGATTCGGTGAGCTTGGCCGCGGCATTGATAAGCGCGTCCTGATCGTCGCGGCTGATGAAGCCGGACTGTATCTTGCGCATGTTCACGAAGGCTTCTGACGCGAGCATGCGGCGCAGCAGCGATTCGCTGGACATTTCGAGCGAGAAGATGCCGACTACGCGGCCATCCTTGAGCGCGGCCTGCTGCGCGATGTTGATGGCCCAAGCCGTCTTGCCCATGGAGGGGCGCGCCGCAATAATGATGAGCTCGGCAGGCTGGAGGCCGCTGGTCATGCGGTCGAAGTCCTTAAAGTGCGTGGCCAGGCCGGTGACTTCGCGCTTCAGCTTCCAGATGTTGTCGATGGTGCCGAAGTGTTCCTTGACGATGGCGGGGATGTTCGAGAAGTCGCGGGTGATGCCGCTTTCCGACACCTGAAGCAGCGCGCTCTCGGCAGCGTTCAGGACTTCGAGAGCATCGTCGGACTGGTCGGCCGCTTGTGTCATCGCCGTATTGCAGACGTGGATGAGCTGACGCAGAAGCGACTTGTCCTTGACGATGCGGACATACTCTTCGATCGAGACGCGACGCGGCAGGCCCTCTGTGAGCGAGGCGATGTAGGCGACACCGCCTACCGATTCCACTTCCTTTTTCTTCGCCAGCTCTTCGACCAGTGTGACCAGGTCGACGCGGCGGCCGCCGCTGATGAGGTCGTCCATGCGGGCGAAGATGCGGCGATGCGAATCGAGCGAGAAGTCGTCGCAGGTGAGCTTCTTCTCTGCGGCCTCGTAGAAGTGCGCGTTCTCCAGCAGGATTGCGCCGAGGATGGAGCGTTCGGCGTCCGGGCTGGCGGGCATGCCGCGCTCGAGGGAGATGTCTGGAAAGGCAGCCATGAGGTCTATGTTGCTCTATTTTCTGCCTGTTCGGAACAGGGCGTTTCTGTGTGAATCTTGTGTTTACACGCGCCCTGTATCATGTGCGCTGGAGAATGCTGTTCATGCTGTCGCTTCGCCTTCGCTGCACACTTGCCGCTTCCCTCTTTGCGCTTTCCTTCGCCAGCCTCAATGCCCAGCCTGCTGATCCCTCGCCGGCGATCGCCCAGATGCAGACGGTTGAGGACTCCTGGAATACTGCGGTGAGCAAGCATGATCAGTTTGCGCTCGAAAATCTGCTTGCGCGCGATTACGTCGGCATCAGCGCCGAGGGCGAGGTGACGACGCGGAACCAGCAGATCTCGCATTTGTTTGTTGCCGGCGCGGTACCGGTTTCACTCACACAGAAGGTCATTGGAGCCCGGGT
>JAUTWX010000047.1 GCA_030838385.1 Acidobacteriaceae bacterium | reverse complement strand
CTGGCGAAGATGGGTCACAGGGAAACCTCCTTGTGACCCACACCTTAGCTGGAGCTAACGCCCGGACCTGCCACCACTGCAGCATCCGCCGCGCCAGCGGCTTCGTTCAAACGCACTTTTCGTCACTTGGCTCAAGGGTTTGTCGCCAACTCGGGAGTGGCACAAGGGGCGGTCTTCGCACGGCGAGAACTCGAACTGGGTGGCGCTGTTGAAGAAGGAGATGCAGTTTAGCGGTCGTTCGTGAAGGCGGGTGGGCTGCTGCTGGCAGGCTTCGATCCCACAGGGCATGGCGGCATATTGCTGGGTTTCGGCGATCAGAGAGGTGGAGCTGTTGGGCTACGATCCGGCGAAGCTGCGGGCGTCCGTGGCGGGGGATCCGGTAGCGCCCGGAGAATTGTAGCGGAGAAGGCATTTCCTGCTTGCGGGAGGCGGATGGCGCGAGCCTATACTTGGCGCACTGGGCCCACAGGAAGCCTGCTTCGCCTTTCCCGTTCATTCCTGATCCCTCGATTGTCTCGTTCCTGGCGTATGCGCGCGTTTCCTGATTTCTTCTGAGGAGAACCGCTATGGCTACGACTACCGCTCCCGCCGCTCCGATGACGCCTCGGGCAATCGATCCGGACAAACTGAACGCATTTCTGAACCAGGCCGTTGGTGACATGGGCGCCGCGCTGCATTCGGCTGTCGTGTTGATGGGCGACCGGCTGGGATTATTCCGCGCGATGCGCGATGGCACTCCAGTGAACTCGCAGCAGTTGAGTGAGCGAACCGGAGTGCGCGAGCGCTACGTGCGCGAGTGGCTGAAGGCCAACGCTGCGAGCAAATACGTGGATTACGACGCGGCGACGGACACCTACAGCATGAATCCAGAGCAGGCCTTCGCGCTGGCAGAGGAGAACACGGCGCTGGACCTGCCCGGCTTCCACTACATGCTGGCCGCGTGCATGCGCGATGAAGAGAAGCTGACCGAGGCCTTCCGCGAAGGCCGCGGATTTGGCTGGCACGAGCATGACAAAGACCTGTTCCTGGGCTGCGAACGGTTCTTCCGGCCCACCTACCTGACGCACCTGGTTTCGGAGTGGATCCCAGCGCTCACCGGCGTCGACGCGAAGCTGAAGGCGGGAGCCAGGGTCGCAGACATTGGCTGCGGTCATGGCGCTTCGACGATGCTGATGGCGAAGGCATATCCGAAGTCGAAGTTTACCGGCTTCGACTATCACGATGGATCGATCGAAAATGCTCGCGCATCTGCGAAACGCCAGAACATGCAGGATACGGTCATGTTCGAGGTGGCATCCGCGGCATCGTTCCCGGGCAGCGGCTACGATCTGGTGACGTTCTTCGATTGCCTGCACGACATGGGCGACCCGGTGGGCGCGGCTCGGCATGTGCGCCGGGCGATGGCGCCCGACGGCACGTGGATGATCGTGGAGCCGATTGCTGGTGACGACACGGCGGCAAACCTGAACCCGATAGGACGGATCTACTATTCGGCGTCCACGCTGTGCTGCGTGCCCGCTTCGCTGTCCCAAGAGGTTGGGCTAGGGCTGGGTGCGCAAGCGGGGGAGAAACGCTTACGCGAGGTGTTGCAGGAGGGTGGGTTCACGAAGGTGCGCCGTGCGGCGGAGACGCCGTTCAACATGGTTCTGGAGGCGCGCGTATAGCTGGCATTAGACAGCTTTCTGTGAGCGCGGCCTTTTCCGTAACGGAAAGACCGCGCTCCGCTCCAGCCTTGATTGGATTCAGGATATCCGCCTAGGTCCAGGCCCCAAGCAGACGGCGCAGCAGAATGAGTTCGCCCAGATGATAGGCGTTGTGGTCGGCGATCATGAGCAGGTCGTCGAGCAGGATGCTGTCCGCGCCTGCCCGTGTCTTGCCGCAAAGGATCTCGTGTGGGAAGAGTTGGGCGTGCGGCTGGCCGATACGCACGGCAGTCGTGAAGCGCATGCGGCTGCGTCGTGCCGCGGTGCGGCTGGTTCAGGAAGAATCGAGTGTGCTCGAGATTGCATTCGAGTGCGGGTTTGGCGATCTGTCGAACTTCAATCGCAGCTTCGCGCGGAGTTTGGCATGAGCCCGAGCGCCTTCCGCCGGGGAGAAGCAATGCGCAGGCCGCCGTCTGAGCGCGGCGACGTGTCCGCTGGCGGACATGCGAATTCCATACGTGAACAGATCGGACCTTCGTGATTGTCCTGACCCATTGATTTCAGGCACATTGCCGCGGCTGCGATTGGACCGGAACGTGCACTTCCTCCCCGCAGATTTCTTTCGTTTACGAGGATGGCATGCAGCGTTTCCTTGGCTATTTCCGTTTCAGTTTCCGCCAGTTGCGGAAGAGTCCTTCGTTTGCGATTGCGGCGATCGTCACTTTGGCACTGGGGATTGGGGCGACGACCGCGATCTTCAGCCTGGTGAATGCGGTGCTGTTGAAGCCGCTGCCGTTTCCAGAGCCAGACCGGCTGATGTCGATCAAGCAGGAAGACCACTCCTCCGGGGTGCCCATTCCGGAATCGCTGAGTTATCCGGACTACTTCGACTGGCGCGCGCGGAATCGTACCTTCAGCGGACTGGCCTCTTACTCGGGAGCCAACATGACGCTGACGGGCGTGGGTGAGGCGCAGCGGGTGGGAGCGTACCAGGTTTCGTCGAACCTCTTCCAGGTGCTGGGCGTGGCTCCGATGCTGGGGCGCGAATTCCGGTGGGACGAAGAACGGGCCGGGAACCGCGCGGTCATGCTGAGCTATCCGCTGTGGCAGTTGCGATTTGGCGGAGAGAAGAACGTTGTGGGGCGGCAGGTGATGTTGGACGGCCAGCCCTACACGGTTACTGGCGTTATGCCGCCGAAGTTTCATTTTCCCGCCGGAACGGCGGTGGAGGCGTGGACCTCGATTGCGCAAGCGGCGGGGGGAGCTACGCCGGAAACGGCCCAGCGTGGGGCACACGAGCTGGATGTGATTGGACGGCTGAAGCCGGGCGTCAGCATGGAGCAGGCAAAGGCAGACCTGAGCAGCGTGGCGCGCGGACTGGCGCAGCAGTACGCGGACTCGAACAAGTGGTACACGACGGCGTCGGTGGTCCCGCAACTGGAATTTGAGGTGGGAAAGACGCGGCCTGCTCTGGAAGTGCTGTTTGGCGCGGTGGGATTGCTGTTGCTAATTGCGTGCGTGAATGTGGCAGGACTGCTGCTGGTGCGCAGCTCGCGGCGGAGCGGCGAGATTGCACTGCGCGGTGCCCTGGGTGCGAGCCGGGCCGAGATTGTTTTGCAACTGCTGGCAGAGTCGGTGGTGCTTTCGTTGATCAGTGGGCTCGCGGGGATTGCGCTGGCGAGCGCGATTCTGAAAGAGGTCGTGGTGCTGTTTCCGCAGGCGCTTCCGCGCCTGGTGGATGTTTCGCTTGATCTTCGCGTGATGACATTTGCGATTGTGGTTTCGCTGCTGACCGGGATTCTGTTTGGCGTAGTGCCGGCGGTGCGCGTCTCCCGGGTTGCGCCAGCGCTGGGATTGCGCAACGGCACGCGTACGGTGACGACTGGACGCGGGCATCACCGGCTGCAGACCTGGCTGGTCATTGGCGAGACGGCACTGGGGCTGGTGCTGCTGGTAGGCGCGGGGCTGCTGATCCGGAGTTTCGTGAGCGCGATGCGGTCCGATCCGGGATTCGATGCACATCAGGTGCTGACGGCGCGGTACACGATGAGCGACGCGAGTTACAACCATGATCACAAGATTGCGTTTGTCGAGGAGCTAGTATCGCTGCTCAACACGCTGCCGGGAGTAAAGCAGGCTTCGGCGGGATGGCCGATGCCGATGTCCGGCAGCTACGCATCGATCTCATTCACG
>JAUTWX010000040.1 GCA_030838385.1 Acidobacteriaceae bacterium | reverse complement strand
TTCATGCGGGCGCCTGAAGTGCCGAATGGGACAAGCATTGCCGATGAGGATTTTGGCAACAGTGGCGTCGGTATCGTGCGCGGCCCGGGACAGCACAATCTCGATCTAGCCATAGAGAGAAGCTTTCTGGTGAAGGAGAGCCATACTTTCCTGTTCCGCACGGAGTTTTTCAATCTGACGAATACGCCCCAGTTCGGAAATCCGAACACCAGCCTGGGTTATGGGAACCCGCTCCTGCCTGCAGTTGCCAGTCCTGCGTTTGGCCAGATCAACAGCGAGCAGGGCGGTCCGCATCCGCGCATCGTCCAGTTCGCAGCGAAGTACCTGTTCTAAAGGCCCGCGAGGCGTGCCTAATAACCCATAGAAACGGACGATGATGACGATTGAAGAAATTGAAGCGGCGTGCGACGCATCTGAGGTGCTGGATTTTTCGCGGCACTTCCTGGATGCCCCTGAACTTTCGCTGAGGCGGACATTTTATCCGCTCGGATTCCCGGCGGAGCTACGCACGAACTCGGCCGAGATGCTGGCCGAGGCCGAGGAGAAATGGGGGATCTTTGAGAAACGGTTCGACACAGAGACGATCCAAGTCGACATTCACGTGGTCGAGACCGACTCGACGGAATGTCCACCTGCGCCGTGGTGTCGCATCATGCAGCCACTGGTGGTGACGGTATCCGACAGCAACAATTACTACATCGCCGATATATCAAGGAACAGGACGCAGATGATGCTTTCAACTGCGGGCTTACGAAACAAATCCTATTTGCGGTGTTTTTTTCTGGATGGCGTTGTCGGATGCCATCTCGCGACGCGCCATGCAACTCCGTTGCACGCCGCGTGTGTCGCGCTCGACGGAAGTGGCGTGCTGCTATGCGGCGATTCGGGCGCTGGCAAATCAACGCTGTCCTATGCGTGCGCGCGCGCGGGATGGACTTATGTCACCGACGACTCCAGTTTTCTGCTCAATTCCGGCACCAAACGGTTGGTGACGGGCAATTGTCATCAGGTGCGCTTCCGGCCATCGGCGGCAGAGTTTTTTCCTGAGGTACGAGGTCTGGAGATCACCCCTCGGGCCGCCGGCAAACCATCGATCGAGTTACCGACCGCACCAATGATGCACATGATGCTCGCGCAGAGCGCAAAGATCGACTTCATTGTCTTCTTGAACCGGCACACGGGCCCGCCGCAGCTTCGACCGTATCGCACGGACGTCGCCCGGTACTTCATGCGGCAGGCACTCTATGGATCGCCAGAATCGCTAGCATTGCAGTACGAGGCCATTGACCATTTGCTGAAGGCAGAGGTCTTCGAGCTCCAATACAGCGAAATCGACTGGGCGATCGACCGGTTACGGACGCTCGTACAGGAGGGTCGCTAGTGGCGCCTCTGCCGCAGCCCGAAGCACGGATGGAGAAGGTTGATTCCTTCTGGAGGAATCCGTCTACGTGGCTTCGACAGCAGAAACTAAGCCGCCGGTTCTGGATATTCTTTACAGCTGCATTCTTCTTCGACGCTGGATTTGCTGTCTACTTCTTTCTCTTCAATTTGTATCTGCTGGACTATCACTTCAGCGATCGATCAATCGGACTCATCGGTGGTGCGCTGACATTAGGCTCTCTCGCCGGGACACTGCCGGCAGGCGTGCTGGCGCGGAAGATCGGGGTGCGGCCGCTGCTCGCCTTCTGCTTCCTGGCTGCTCCAGCGCTGGGCATTCTGCGCGCAGGATGGATGTGGGAGCCCGCACAAATCGCTCTGGCGTTTCTGGCGGGCGTGGCGATGTGCTGTTGGGGTGTATGCTTCCTACCGGCGGTGGCCCGGCTCACGACGGAGGAGAATCGTACCTCGGGATTCAGCCTGATCTTTTCAGCGAGCATCGGCACCAGCATGCTGGGCGGCATCGTGTGCGGCTATCTGCCGCACTGGCTCAGGATGGCCGGCATCGGCATGCAAGCAGTAGAGGTGAAGCGGCTGATCCTGCTGGTTGCCTGCGGCATCGCTTTGATGGGTTTGCTTCCAGTGTTGCGTCTGCGGATTCCATCGCAATCGACGATCCAGTTAGAGCCCGCGGGTCCATCGCGGCGCAGGCGCTGGATGCAGCCTTGGAAGTACCAGCCCTTTCTATTGAGATATCTGCCGTTGATGGCGTTGTGGTCGGCGGTGCTGGCTGCCTTCACTCCATTCGCAAACGTCTACCTCTCGCGCGATCTGCACATACCCCTGGAACGCATTGGATTGACCTTCTCCGCGATTCAGGCCGTCCAGTTGTGCATGGGCCTGTTGACGCCGCTGGTCTTTCGCGTGCTCGGACTCGTGAACGGGATTGTTGCAACTCAGCTTGTTGCTGCTGTCAGCCTGGTGTCCATGGCTGGAGCTCGGCACGGAAGACTAGCGATCGCACTCTATTTGACCTTTTCCGCTGCACAGTGGATGAGTTCTCCCGGACTGTACAACTTGTTGATGAACGAAACGCCGGACCACGAGCGCAGTACGGCAGCCGCGATGACACTCTTCTGCAACGCGCTCGCCGGGGCGGCAGCAACGGCTGGAGCGGGAATCCTGTTCATGCGCTTCGGATATCCACCGGTGTTGTCAGCGATTGCCTCGTTGGCTGCGACGGTGGCGATTCTGTTCTGGCTCGTCATCCCGCGACGCAAAAGTCACGTGCCTATTGCTGGCACAGATGCGGTCTTCGCGACTGGGAGTCAAGAAGGATTGGCGAGATGAAGCACATCCTCGCCGTGCTCCTTTCCCTGATGGCCGCAAGCGTTGCGCATGCCGCAGACATGCAGCCAAGGGGGGTCGAGCTGCTATGCCATCGCACGGCGAATGAAGATGTACCGGAAAACACGCTGGAGTCATTGGAGCAGGCTGCGCTGCTGGGTTGCGACGTCGTGGAGATTGATCTACGGCGGACCTTGGACAGAAAGATCGTACTGAATCACGATGGTGCTCTGGAGCGGCTCACCGACGGCATCGGCGATACGGAAGCGAGTTATTACGACGACCTGCGACTTCGTGACGCAGGCGGCTGGATGGGAGACCGGTTCGAGGGCATGGAAATCCCGCTCTTTGTGGATGCACTCCGCCTTGCTCGGGAAAAGGATATACGGCTGGTTCTTGACATCAAGGACAAAGGCATCGGACCTGACGTGTTGCAGCTGTTGCAGCGCGAGGGAATGCTGCAGCGCGTTCGCTTCGGTGGTGAATGGGCGGACATACAGCAGCTATATCCGCAGGCCAATGAGAATCCACCTGTGTGGGTGCAGCCGGGAGTGACTGCGGAGCAGGTGAAGGCGCATCACCGTGAGGGCAAGGCCGTGATCGTGAATTTCTCGGCCAATGATCATGAGATGGATTTGGCCGCAATGAAAGCCGCAGTCGCTGCTGGAGTGGATGGCATCAACGTGGATTATCCTCGGCTGGGCGCTGATGCTGTCGGAAGGCCGGTCGAGCGGAAGCTCGCCACGCTTGCTGTGCACGCAAACACCGGAGAGAGCGGCGCTCGCACACAAGCGATATTGGAGCTGTCCCGATACCGCGGCTTCGCTCTGGAAAATGAGTTCGCCCATTGGCTGCTCGATGCGGACGATCATGTCTCACGCGCCGCCGCTCTGTCCCTGGTAATCGCGCGGCCCCGCACGTCACCCGCGGCATTTTCCGAAGCCCTGCGATCGGAGAACCCAGACGCCCGTGCAAATGCCGCATGGGCATTGGGCGCTTTGCGTGCTCCGTCAGATATGTTGCTGCCGCTGCTGGAGGACAGGAACATTCAGGTTCTGCAGGAGACCCTGGTGGCGCTTTCCCATACGCCTGGCAAGGTGAATGCCGAGATGCTGCTACCGTTGCTGTCGCATCGCGATCCGGCGGTTCGCGGAGCAGCGGCGCTGGCGTTGGCGCGGCATCAGCCCGATATCGCAGCCAAGGCTGTCCCGGAACAGTTGAAGTTGGAAGTGAAAGCTGCGCGGACGATGTACGACGATTGGGTACAGCGCGGGAAAGGACAACTCACGCAATCCGAGATTGATGTGGTGATGGGCTACTATCGCTGCCAGATGAAGGAACTCGAAGCGATTTCGATGCTGCACGGGCCAGCGGCCATGAGGGCGCTCGAGGAGCAGGCGTTTCGCTCAGGCGAGGACTTTTCGCAGATGAACGGGGTCGTAGCTGCATTTCAGATGTGGAGCCGGATTGGAAGGGACCCGCGGTCGGCGGTGGAGGCTTTGGGTGCCGCTGATCCCAAGGTCGCAGATAAGGCGGAATGGATACTGGTTCAGGGTGGGCCGCCGGTTCTGCCGGCGGTGCGTGAGGCCCTCGACGGCCAGAACTCGGCCGTGCGGGAGCGGGCGATTCGGATCGTGGCCTGGCAGGGAGACACGGATGCACTGCCAAGTCTGCAGAGGATGCGGCAGATGGGCAAAGATGCGGAACTCGTAACTTGGGCAATCGATGAGATTGAAGCCCTTCATCCAAAGCTGTGACAAAGCTCTTGAGGAAATTGCACGGAGAATAGGAGAGAAAGGATATGCTGCAAGTCGAAAAGACTATGAGCGATTCCAGTATTCCAGAAGCGCAGTCTGGCGGCACGCGGACTCACATCCTCGTGGTCGAGGACGATCCGCGCATGCAGAAGGTGCTGCAGCGCATGTTTCACGAACAGGGCTACACCGTGACTGTCTGCGGTGACGGGCAGGCCGGGCTGGATGCCTTCCACACGGTGAAACCGTCAGCGGTTGTGCTGGACCTTCTATTGCCGAATATTTTCGGCCGCGACCTTTGCAAGACCATGAAGGCCGAGCAGCCGGAGATTCCAGTCATTGTCGTGAGCGCGATCAGTGAAGTCGCCGACAAGGTTTTATTGTTGGAGTTGGGAGCCGACGACTACGTGACCAAACCGTTCAGCCCGCGGGAATTGATGGCTCGGGTGCAGGCCGCGCTGCGACGCCGGCACAAGCCGACTGCCGTGGTGACTTACAAGTTTGGCGACTGCGAGGTGGATTTCGCTAGGATGAGCGCCCGGCGTGCGGGCGTACCGATTACGCTGACCGCGCACGAATTCAAACTGCTGAAGTATTTTGTGGAGAACGCCGAGCGCGTCCTGAGCCGGGAAGAACTGCTGAACGAGGTCTGGGGGTATAACTCCTATCCCACGACGCGCACGGTCGATAATCAAATTTTAAAACTGCGGCAGAAGCTGGAGCAGAACTCCAACGAGCCGCGCTACCTGCAAACGATTTACGGCGCTGGCTACAAGTTCGTGCCGTAAGAGAGCCCACTTCTGTGTTCAACAACAAACAGGGCCCAGGAATTCGAACCCGTGTTCTGCTGCTGATCTCGTTGGTATTGATTATCGCGGGGACCACAGCGTCGAGTCTGCTCATTGTCCGCAGCCGTCTGCAGCAGCACGTACAGAAGACGCTGGCCGCCGATCTGCGGCATTCGGTGGAGACCTTTCAGGATCTCGAAGCTCACAGGCGTTCGGCGCTGGAACAGGAAATTTCTCTGTTGGCGAGTCTCCCCAGCCTGAAGGCTCTGATGACCACCAGCGACGTACGTACGATTGCCGATGATGCGGTGGACTTTTGGAAGACGAGCGGCAACGACTTGTTTGCTTTGGCCGATGCAAATAGCCGAATTTTGTCCGCGAATGCGCAGGGTGAGGGAAATGCCGGCCGGCTCAAGAGCGACTTGCAGGCGGTGATCGCGGATCCGAGCAGACATTATCTGTTAAGCGGTAGCCGGTTGTACGAGTACTCCGTGCGGCCCCTGTACTTCGGCAGTGCGGCAACCGGAACGCTGCTTGGCTATGTAGTGAGCGGCTACGCAGTCGACCATCGTCTCCTGCAGGAGGTCGGCCGCGGCGCGGGCGCCGAAGCGGCGTTTGTCACAGGCAAGGACATCGTGGCGAGCACGCTGCCGAATGGAAAACGGGATCTTCTGCAAGGAATGGTTGGATCTCTTCGAGAGAATAGTCAGGAGATCGTGAGCCTGGGTAGTGAACGTTATCTGGCCACTACCAAAGATATGACGAACGGCGCTGGCGCGGCTCTGCGCCTGGTGGTTATGAAGTCGTTCGACGAGGCGGATCGCACAGAGAGGGAGATCAATCGTCTGGTCTTTCTGGTAAGCCTGCTGGCGATCGCCATTGGTTCGCTATTCATGCTGCTGCTGGCGCGCATGGTGACGCGGCCCCTGGAGTTGCTGGCGACGGGCGTGCAGGCATTCGGGGAAGGCGATCCGAAGTATCAGCTTCCTTCAGGCGGGACGCAGGAGGTGCGCTATCTGAGCCGCGTCTTCGCCGAGATGCGCGACGAGATTCAGAAGAAAAATCGCGCCCTGGTTGAGTCGGAACGCCTGGCAACGATTGGCCGCATGGCGAGTTCCGTCTCCCACGATCTGCGGCACTATTTGGCTGCCGTGTATGCAAATGCCGAGTTTCTGGCATCGCCTGCCCTGCCCGCGAGCGAACGTGCGGAGCTCTTCAATGAAATCCGGCTCGCGGTAAATGGAACGACTGATATGTTGGATTCTCTGCTGCTCTTTGGGCGGACGGGAGCAGCGCAGCGCGTCCCCACCTCGATGATCGCTCTGGTGAACCGAGCTGTGGCGTTGGTGCGGACGCATCCCGATGCGGATATGGTAACGGTGCGAGTGGAGTCAAAGGCGGATGTTACGGCTGCGATCGATACCAGGCAGATGGAACGCGCTATCTACAACCTGTTGTTGAACGGCTGCCAGTCTGCCCGGCAGAGTTCAGGCCGTCGGGAGGTCAGCGTCGCGCTGAATAGTGACGAAACCACAGCCAGCGTGACCATTACCGATACCGGGCTTGGTGTGGCGGAGGGAATTCGCGAGAACCTGTTCGACCCCTTCGTGAGCCTGGGTAAGCAGAAAGGCACAGGACTTGGGTTGACGCTCGCATCGAGTGTAGCGCGGGAGCATGACGGCAGCGTAGAAGTAGTAAGCAGCCGTCCTGGTGAAGCAGTGTTTCGCCTCACCGTGTCGCGCGTCGTGGCTTCCGGCGCAAAGCACAACGCGGCGACTGCACCGAGTGCCCAGTTGACGTCATGATTGCGAAGTCCCAACGGCATACCGCGCTACACCAGCCGCCCGACCAACCGGCAGGGCCGGAGGCGCGATGCGTTGTGGCGCTACGATGGGCTGTCCTTGCGATTGCCGTTCTGCTACCTACCCACATGGGCAGCGTCGCTTTGGCGCAGGCTACGGCCGCCCCACCCGCCTCCTCTGAGACAACGGAGCAAAAGGTACAGCAATTGACGGCGGCCGTTGCGCGCGCACAGTCTCAGATGGACAGCTACCAGAAGCAGCTTCAGGAGTTGCAACGACAGCTTTCCGCGCTGCAGGACCAACTGGCTGCCGAGAAGGCGAATCCTCAGGCGCCGGCGCCGCATCCTGAGAACCCGGCCGTAAGCGCACCTTCGAATGTATCGACGAGCGCCGCTACGAACGCACCTGCGAGCCCATCTGGGAGCGCTATCGAAGACATACGTGAGCGACAGGCTATACAGGAGTCGCAGATCGCCACTCACGAACAGACAAAGGTAGAGACGGCGTCGAAGTATCCGCTGAAGGTGAGCGGATTAGTGCTCTTTAACGGTTACGTGAATACCCGGCAGGTGGATGTCTCGGCAGATCCGACGTATACCTTGCCGGGAGGGGGCAGTACCGGGCTCTCGCTGCGGCAGACGGTGCTGGGGTTGGATGCTCGAGGTCCACATCTCTTCGGTGCAACAAGCCATGCGGACGTCCGTGTCGATTTCTTCGCCAGCGGAGCGCAATCCAGTTATGCCGCCAGTGGGCTGCTGCGGCTACGTACAGCGCATGCTGGACTGAAATGGCAGAACACGGAAGCATTCGTTCAGCAGGACCGCAGCTTTCTTGCACCGAATGCCCCTTCCTCCCTTATTGCGGTGGCCCAGCCGGAATTCGCCTGGAGCGGCAATCTATGGGCGTGGAGCCCGCAAATCGGTCTTTCTCATCAGATCGGCCTTACCGATTCGAAGCGCCTGAAGCTCGAGGTGGGATTAATCGACGTGGCGGATCCTCAGTGGCCTGGTGTCACGCCCAGACCTTCGACCATCTCGCGCGCCGAGCGCAGCCGCTGGCCCGGCAGCGAGGCCCGCATTGCATTCGCGACGGGCGATGCGGACACCGGGCCGGAAGTTGGCGCGAGTGGCTATTTCAGCCCGCATGAAACAGGCGACCAGGAGCGGTTCGATGCGTGGGCCGGCGCGGTGGACCTGCGCCTGCCGATCAGCAGGCATTTTGCATTCACGACGAGTGCATATCGTGGAGCGGCACTGGGCGGACTTGGTGGCGGTGGTTACGTTGACTATGTTTATCTCTACACAGGCACGGCGCAGATTGCGCGCGCGCTGGATGACGTGGGCGGCTGGGCGCAATTGAAGAGCAAAGTAGGAGAACGACTTGAGTTCAATACCGGCTACGGCGTCGATAACCCATTCGCCAGGGAGATACGCGCGAGTACGATGATTCCCGAATATTCCGTCTATTCCGGGCTTGCGCGCAACCGATCAGCCCTTGCCAATGTCATCTATAGTCCGAGTTCGTATCTTCTTTTCTCGCTCGAGTACCGGCGCCTGTGGACCAACTTTGCGACTGGTCCTACAAACTTCAGCGACGTGATTGGCATTGGTGCGGGGTACAGGTTCTGATGCTGCTCGCATCCCCAGCACGACTCTTCTGCAGAACGATACTGACCGCCTCGCTACTGGTGACGTTCAGTGGTGCCATGTTGCAAGCCGCCGAAATCAAGGCGCAGTTGGTGAGGGGCGCTTCCCAGGCCGCTGCGCGTAAGGCTTGGAAGTCGCCGTCCGCAGTGATCTGGCTGAAGCCTCTTCAGCCCGGCATTGCACCGGCAGCCGCGCCCAGCAGATTTACGCTGCTGCAAAAAAACAAGATGTTCACGCCGCATCTGCTGGTGGTGCCGGTGGGTAGCAGCGTGGCATTTCCCAACGCCGATCCCTTCTTTCATAATGTCTTTTCGTACTTCGATGGCAAACGGTTCGATCTGGGCCTCTACGAAGCGGGTTCAACCCGCAGCGTGGTCTTTTCCCGCATAGGCGTGTCGTATATCTTCTGCAACATCCACTCGGAGATGAGTGCGGTAGTGATTGCGCTCGATACGCCGTTTTACAGCGTTGCCGATCCTCGCGGAAGCTTTGGTATCGACGGCGTCCCAGATGGAGATTACAGCTTGCACGTGTGGATAGAAGGTCAGGCACAAAGCTCGCTTGACCAGTTGACACGGCAAGTCCACGTAGCCGGAACGGCGGTCGCTCTGGGCGATATTCATGCCGGCACTTCGACTGCGCAGCATCTGAATAAGTTCGGTCGCCCTTACGAATCAGATGCAGTGCCTACCTACTGAGCGGACGCACACAAGTCGTGCATCGCTTAGCGCTAGCTAGGGATTCAAGAAGCGGAGTAGTTCCTGCTCCTCGTGCTGGCTAAGGGAAGCGCGGACACGCATGTGGCGCAAGACCGTGCCGGAGATGTGCGATGAGAAACCATCGGGAGTCGTGTGGCAACGCGAACAGTTCTGGTCAAAGATGCGCTGACCTTCATCCTGATGTACTGAGCCCTGAGACGTCGTTGCCTGTTTGGCGTTGCTTGGTGCTGGCGTTTGCTGTGTGGCCTGTGATTGAGCCTTCGGCTGTGGGGCCGCCATGCAAGGTGCACAGGTCGCCACAGCGATAACGAGACCAGTGACGAGATATTTCAGGCTCATTGTGATTTACCTTTCCAGGCCGGGAAGAGGAAGCGGTAGACGATCCCAGTCTCCCAGATATTTCGGTCGCCAGTGGAAGAAAACTGTCGTGCATAGCTGGTGATGATTCTGGTGTTGTGTGGCAGGTTGTAATCCAGACCGAAGTCGGCGCGCTGTGTATTGGCAAGCGGCAGGCCATCGCTGACAATCGTGTCCCGGCGGAAGGTCTGCTGCATGCGGAAGACCGGCTCGAAACGCCCGATGAAGCTGTCCGGGCCACCGAATGCCTGCGTGCGGTAGTCCGCCTCGATCCAGTAGCCCTGTGCATGATGTCCGCGGGCAAATTCCGATCGCAGACGAAAGCCGGTATCCTTCGGCTCCCACCAGACGTGCGCGCCGTAGAAGTTCTCGTGCGTGTCTTGAAGAAGGCGATTGTAGGAAAACCCAATCTCTAAACGTTGCTCGGGCAGATAGAGGCTGGCGCGGCCGCCAGATGAACGTTCGGAGTTGAACTGCTCGTTTCCGCTGCGAGCGGAGAAGTATGTGGCGTAATCGATGGAATATCTTCGACGGGAGATAGCGGAGCCGCGAAGCATGCCGCCGAGTCCGGTCCCACTGGACATTAGCCCCAGGCTGCTGATGAGGGGACCGTCCTGGAAATTGCTAATCCAGATGGGCGACAAACGCTCATTGTAGGTCCCGAAGGGAATCAGGAAACTACCCCCGACCAGGGTGACATGAGGCGTTAAAATCGCGTCCCCCTGAAGGTAGGTAAGGGCCCCGAAAAACGTGTGGTCGTATCCAGACAGGCCATTGCTGCGAGGTGCGTAGGTTTCAATGAGCGACGCGCGCGACTCGATAAGAACGTGCTTCCCGATGGGCGCAGCCAGCAACGGCTCAATGATTGGTTGATAGGTGGTGTTGCCCCCATTGGTGCTGGTGAAAAAGCCAACACCACCGGATAGCAGCGGCGTATCCTGTGCGCTCCCGTAACGCCCGGCGCACAGAATTGCTAGCGTTAGAGCAATGAGCTCTACTGAGCGGGCCACCGTCACGAAAAAGGATCTGGATCTGAAACGCGGCATAGTTGCAAGCTAGCGCCTGCCGCCGGCGAATGTGTCGCCGAATCGTCTGACATTTGTCAGTTGGTTGTCACTTATATCTGCACGCTGCGTCGCTCATGTCTGCGAGTCGAAAGGACATGCAGGTCGCGCGGGCTACATTTCCCAAACAATTTTTCGCTTCTGTTGCGTGCAACAAAGCAGTGACAATCGCCTTACAGCGACATGACAACCGCGGGTCGGAGGCTGGCTAGATTCAGGACAGCTTGCACCCCACTGAGCAGCATCGGTAAGTCGAAATCCGCCAGCTACGAATAGGGGAGTGAGCAAGTGGACATGTTGTGTCACTGACTCCAATAAAGGATTCTCGGATGAACCTCAAGCTTATCTTGCCCGCCGCGTTGTTTGCGGCGCTGATCGTGGCGTTGTTTACCCCCCAACTCGTTCGTGCCCAGACGGCGCCCCACCGTATCGAAGTGACTGCCAAGCGATTCGACTTTACTCCCGCCGAAATTACTGTGAAGAAGGGCGAGCCAGTCGTGATTGTGCTCAAGAGCGCTGATGTGGCTCACGGCCTGAGCTTTCGGGATCTCGGAGTCAACGTCAAGGTTGGCAAAGGGCAGACTAAAGAACTTGCTTTTACGCCGACGAAGACTGGCGATTTCGTTGGTCAGTGCTCAGTCTTCTGCGGAGGAGGCCACGGCCGCATGAAGCTCACCCTGCATGTTGTGGAGTAAGTGATGCGCGGCAATTTGATCTGCGCCTGCGCTGCCATGTGGTTTGCCATCCAGCTTGGCGGATGTAAGGCAAACCCGCCAGGCAGACTGGATACCAAAATGATTACAGAAGCTAAGCGACACATCTTCGTGCATGGCAAATCGCAGAAGAATCCGCTTCCGGCGAACGCTGCCACGATCGCGGATGGCAAAGAGGCGTTTTCGCATTACTGCGTTGCCTGTCACGGACTAGATGGCCAGAACACCGGTGTGCCTTTTGCTAACCGCATGTCGCCGCCAGTGCCATTGCTGTCCGGCAAGGACATCCAGGCCTATACAGATGGTCAGTTGAAGTGGGTGATTGATTACGGCATCTGGCCCTCCGGCATGCCTGGATCGAAGGACACACTGAGCGACGACGAGATCTGGTCGATCGTAGTTTACCTGCGCCATCTGCCGCCCGCCGGCAGCCTGGGCGAACCGGAGATGTACAGCCATTGAGTGCCATGCCTATGCTCTCGACCAACGCGGCGCAGCAATCTCGAAGCAGGGAGCTGCAGTTGCGCCAGGCCGTGCTGTTGGTTTTTGGCAATCCGCCGGCAGACGCGTGTGCGAGGTTAGGCAGTCTATCTGGCATGGAGTGGCAGCGACTGCTGCGCTGGCTGGATACCAGCGGTCTGGCGCTGTACTTCCTTGACCGTGTGTCTGAGCTGAAGCAGACCGATATACTTCCGCCTGATGTGCATGCCCGTTTGCAGCAGAACCTGGCTGACAACACAGCACGCACGGCGGCCATGATCTCAGAGCTGTTCGCAATTCATCGCGAATTTCAGAGAGCCGCGCTCAGCTATGCAATATTGAAAGGCCTTTCTCTCTGGCCGTCCTCTGTGCCCAGACCGGAACTGCGTTCGCAACTCGACCTTGATTTTCTGGTCACGCAGGATAGTGCCCGCGAAGCTCGGCGCATCCTCGAAGGTCGAGGCTACCACCTGCGCGCCATCAGCGGGCGTAGCTGGGAGTTCAAGAAGAATGAAATGCCGGGTACCACTCTAAGAGATCTCTATAAGGATGCGCCCTATCGCTGCGTGGAACTGCACATTGAGGCAAGTGGCAGCGAAGACCACTCGTTGCTGGCTCACGCAGAAATCCGCAGTTTCTGCGGCGTGGACATGCCTGTGCTCTCCTCCGTCGATACCTTGCTAGGACAGGGCATGCATGCCTTCAAACATGTATGCAGCGAATTCTCGCGTACTGCCCACCTGATCGAGTTTCGCCGCCATGTGCTTTCCCGCCACAGCGACGCGGCCTTCTGGATAGAGTTGCGAACATGTGCTGAAGGAAATCCAAGAGCCGTGTTGGCACTCGGTGTCATTACGCTGCTCATCGCACAAGTGATGGGCGTCTTCGCGCCAATCTCATTCACGACCTGGGCCGTGAATCGTCTGCCGTCCTCGGCGCGGCTGTGGGTGCAGTTCTATGGAGAGCGCACCGTCTTTGCCAGTTTTCCCGGAAATAAGCTCTATCTCCTGTTGCAGAGAGAACTCGCAGTGCCGGGTATTCCGGCAACGCGTTCGCCACGCCATGCTTTGCTGCCTCTTAGGTTGCCACCGCTCATCGTGCATGCAACGCCGAGCGAATCGCTGTCGATGCGCATTCGCCGCTATCGCACTCAGCTCGACTTCATTCTCTTTCGGCTGCGTTTTCATGCGGTGGAGGGTTTTCGCTACCTGCTGGAATTGCCCCGCTGGCAGCAGCGCCTAAGCGGGGTCGCGCGATGACAGAATCAAAAAGGAGAGTTCGCGCGCGTCGAGTCTGTTGGGCTCTGGTCGTAATGATCGTCGGCGCAACACTCTGTCCATCATCCGGGAGGGCCCAGCAGCCCAACCCCGGCGGCGGAACGTCTATGTCGCCATCGTCGCCATCGTCGCCATCCATGTCGCCGTCTATGTCGCCACCGCTCTCTTCCGACGACGGTCAGGCAGAACAGAGCTCGTCGTCTGACGCAACGGCGAATACGGGCTCAACGATAACCTCCCAAAACACCGCCAACCGCAATGCAAATGAAACTCAAGGTCCTGCAACGAGCCTTGGTGGTGATGCATCCGCGCCACTCTCGGCAGGCCAGATATTCGCTGTTCTACAGCAACAACCGGATGCGCTCGTCGAACTCAAGTCGGTGATGGCTGACATGGCACAACAGCAGGGTACCCCTGTGCAGGCAGATTCGATCACCGACCAGATGTTGTACAGCAAGATTGCATCGAGCCCAGAGCTGCGCGCCAACATCACCGTCTTCTTGCGTGCGCGTGGGTATGTGACCGATGCGGGCCTCGAGAGCTCTGCCGCGAGCGATAACAGCGACGATCTATTCACGTCATCGCAATCCGCACAAGTATCTGGCCAGCAGATGCCGGCCGCAAACCTCCCTTTCAACAACCCGCTGAATGACGACGGGACTCCAAATGCAGACTTGACTGGGGCCGAGACCATGCCGTCTGTCACCCCGCGATCGGCCGACAATTCCCATAGCAACGGAAAAAACAATGCAATGAACGGACCGCAGGTGCTCCGCAGGCCTGCGCCCTACAACATGCTTTCACTGCGCGACCTGTACACGCAGCTTCCCCAACCGGATGGAAAGCTGAAACGCTTTGGTTCGGATGTGTTTCTTCGCCGCAATGGTTACGCGACAAACCAGATTGCGCCCAATGGGCGCGGGATACCGCTCGATGTTCCAGCAGGTCCCGACTACGTGGTTGGGCCTGGCGACACCTTGACCGTCGCTCTCTGGGGAGGCATCTCGCAGAGCCTCACGCGGACCATTGACCGTGATGGCAAACTCAATCTGCCCGATGCAGGGCCGGTACAAGTAGCCGGTCTCTCGCTCGAACGGGTCCAGGGCATCATCACGAGCGCGCTGAAGAAACAGTATCGCGATGTCCAGGTTGCGGTGACCGTGGCTCGTCTGCGGAGCATCCGCGTCTACGTTGTCGGCGACGTACAGCGCCCCGGTGCTTTTGACATCAGTTCGCTTTCCACGCCGCTGAATGCGCTCTTCGCCGCGGGCGGCCCCACCAGCATCGGTTCCTTGCGCACACTTCGCCACTACCGCGGCACGCGATTGGTTGAAGAGATTGATCTATACGACTTTCTTCTGCATGGCGTTCAAAACGAAGACCGCCTGCAATCAGGCGACACATTGGCAGTGCCTCCCGTCGGGCCTCAGGTCGCGGTCTATGGGGCGGTAAAGAGGCCTGCGATGTATGAGCTGAAAAAAGAAACCACACTGGCCGAGGTGCTCGAAGATGCGGGCGGCGCCAAGGTATCCGCGGCACTCGGCCACATCGTAATCGACCGCATCGATGCGAATCATCAGCGTGAGACCGTGAGCCTGGACCTGCCAGCGGGCGGCAATTCCGAATCGGCGCGGGCTGCCATCGCGGCCTTCGCTGTTCACGATGGCGATCGCGTGCATGTTTCGGCAATTCTCCCCTACAGCCAGCGTGTCGTTTACATGGAAGGTCACGTCGTGCGGCCGGGACGTACGCCCTATCGCGACGGCATGCAGCTAAGCGATGTGCTGCATAGCTATCAGGATCTGCTACCCGAACCAGCCGATCGCGGCGAGATCGTCCGTCTCGTTCCGCCTGACCTGCATCCTGAGACCATCGACTTCAACGTGCCTGACGTGTTGATTGGCAATAGCAATCTTGCCTTGGAGCCCTTCGATACAGTGCATGTCCTCGGTCGCTACGAAGCCGATGCGCCCAGAGTGACCATCGGCGGGGAAGTGCTGCGACCGGGCAATTACGCGCTCTCGCACGACATGACCGCGGCCCAGCTCGTGCGTATGGCGGGCGGCTTCAAACGCGATGCTCTGCTTACAGATGCCGACCTTACCAGTTACGACATCGTGGGAGGGGTGAAGGTCATCATCGATCGGAAATCGATCCGCATCGGCGATGCGGTGGACCATAACGACCAGCACGACGACATTCCGCTCAAGGCTGGTGACGTGTTGACTGTGCATCAGCTTACCGGGTGGAATGATATTGGCGCGTCGATCAGAGTCGACGGCGAGATCGCGCATCCGGGAAGCTACGGCTTCACGCAGGGTGAACGGCTGAGTTCTATCCTTCGGCGTGCGGGAGGGTTCCGCGATACCAGCTATCCCGCAGGTGCGGTGCTCATCCGTGAAGAGGTTCGCCAACTCGAGGAGAAGAGTCGCCAAGAACTCATTCGGCAGATCGAGACCAGCTCCACTTCTGCGCGCTTGAGTCCGAATCTCGGCAGCGGAGACCAGTCCGGCACGTTCCAACTGATTGCGCAACAGCAGAACGAAGTTCTCTCCCGCCTGCGTAGCCAACCGCCCAGCGGACGCCTTGTCATTCACATCAGCGCCGACATCAGCAGTTGGGAAAACACGCCCGCCGACATTGAAGTGCGCGCAGGAGATGTCCTTCGCATCCCCAAGCGTCCCGGCTTCGTGCTCGTCACCGGGCAGGTATACAACGCCTCGGCTATCACCTTCAGGCCCGGCGCCACGGCTGGGTGGTACCTGCGCCGTGCCGGCGGCGTGACCCAGATCGCGAATACGAAGCAGATCTTCATCATCCGCGCCAACGGCTCGGTCGTCGGCCGCGAGCCCAGTCTGTGGTTCGATCAGGGCGTCCTGTCAACACGGCTCGA
>JAUTWX010000070.1 GCA_030838385.1 Acidobacteriaceae bacterium | reverse complement strand
CTCAGGCGCGGACGAACGACGACTTCATAGGAGACACATATGTGCCCAGCATGCATCGTAAGCACAGCAGTAATGGTCGCCGGAGCCGGATCCACGGGAGGAATTCTCGCGGTGTGCATCGGCAAGTTCAGAAGATTTCTCAAAGCGAATCGTCTCGGTCTGTTTCAAAACACAAAGGAGAAATAACATGGCAACACACAAAGAGACAGACACGGAACACCATCTTGCGATGAACACACCCCCGATCGTGTCGCAGCAGGAGTGGGAGGCTGCGCGCCAGCAACTCCTCGCGAAGGAGAAGGCCTTCACCCGCTCCCGTGACGCCCTGGCCGCGGAACGCCGGCGGATGCCCTGGCTGGCTGTGGACAAGAAGTACCAGTTCGACGGACCCAGGGGCAAGGTAAGCCTGCTCGATTTGTTCGAGGGTCGCCGTCAGTTGATCGTCTATCGCGCCTTCTTCGAGCCTGGTGTGTTCGGCTGGCCTGAACACGCCTGCCGCGGCTGCTCCCTCGGCGCCGATCAGGTCGCCCACTTGACCCATCTGAATGCCCGCGACACCACTCTCGCCTACGTCTCACGCGCGCCGCAGGCGGACATCGCGCGCCTGAAGGCGCGCATGGGCTGGGAGATGCCCTGGTACACGATCACAGACAGCTTCGACAAGGATTTCGGCGTGGACGAATGGCACGGCCACAATGCATTCATCCGCGACGGCGACAAAGTGTTTCGCACTTACTTCATCAACAGCCGCG
The DNA here is from genome assembly GCA_030838385.1 of Acidobacteriaceae bacterium. GTDB lineage: Bacteria > Acidobacteriota > Terriglobia > Terriglobales > Acidobacteriaceae > KBS-83. The sequence continues at coordinate 3,544 of JAUTWX010000070.1, read as the reverse complement.
GCGACGAGGCCATGGGGAGCACCTGGAGCTATCTCGACATCACGCCGCTCGGCCGTCAGGAGACCTGGGAGGACTCGCCGGAGGGTTATCCTCAAACCCCGCCGTACAAGTGGTGGAACTGGCACGACAACTACAACGCTGAGGCCTCGCCTGACCCAAAGTGGGTCAAAGTTTCCGAGGCTGGAGAAGCTACCTTCCGAAAGAGTGACGTAGAGGCAAAAGGCAGCTAGACGAGGGCGGCCGCTTCGCCGCCTTTACCGTAGCCGGATCCTTCGAAGCCAGGACAGAATCGATTCTTAATGGAATCGTACCTGTTACCAAATCAGGATGAGCGCTTCGTTAGCTTTCACGTCCGAGCGTATTGCGGTTCTGCCGGCGGCTGGTACCTGATCGCCAACTGCGGCGTCTCCAACCGCTGGTTCAGCTTGTGCCTTGAATGCAGGCACGCCTCCAGCAGGCCGGTCGTCAGCAAGGTTCGCTCCACCGGATAGGCCGTGCTCCGGGTCTGGAACATCTGCTCGATCTTCGCCGCCAGGCACGCAGAGTAACTCTCGTTCGGAGCCGGCGGCAGGAAGAACTGGGTGGAGACCATGCCGTGGCCCGCTACCCTCGCCGATATATTGAAGTCCTGGATGGCGCCGTTGAGCATGAGCACCGTAGCACGCGTCCCATCCGTGTACTCGATGCAATACGCGGCCGGATTCTTGACCAATTGCGGCAAAACACCGGAGGCAACCAGGTCCTGCGTGCGCCCGTCCAGCACCGTCAGGCCCAACGGCGTGTCGCTGCGGGAAAGTGCGGAGCTCAGCAGATCCCTGGACCAGCGGCCCGCGTTTCCAGCTGCCCACACATCGTCGCCTTCGAGCAGCTGCACCGCCTTCACCCCCGTCTCGCCGCCCTTGCGCCGCTCCAGCATGCACTGCAGAGCTTCGAGTGCGTCGAAATCCGATCCATCGAATCCGCCGACACCCACCATCACCGCCTCTTCGACCTCCGCACCGAGCGGTATATCCACGTCTGGCAACCGCCAGGTCACGGGAAGCGAAGAGCCGGCCAGCAGCGGGAATCGCAAGCGGTTGGCGGTCTTTACCATGGCTTGCGCCTGCTCGAAGCTGTAGGAAAGCTGCTTGTGGTGAAGTAGGGAACCGTGTGTCCCTCATCCTCAAAGACCTCGACGCACTGCTGAAAGAAATCGTAGCCCGGCAGCAAAATCTGCCCCCGGTCGTTGCTCGGGTAGTCATCCTGCTCGACGATCGTCAGCACCGCGTCGACCGCGATGCGATCGCCGCCACAGCGCAACGCCTCCGGAATGTTGCTGCACAGGCGGAAGCCGAACTTCTGCGAGCGCGCTCTGCTCAGATCGCTGATCGGCTCCGCCTTCTCATGCGAAGGCTGCGCCCCCACGGCGAGGTCCCGGCCCAGGCCGCCCGCTATTCCCTTGGCGGAACTTGCCGGTGCAACCTTGGCCCCCGTCATCGCAAGCTGGTAGGGCGAGGGCGCAGCTTCGGCCTGGCGCGCCAACTGGTCCACGTACACGGAGACCACCTGCACATTGGGCATGTGCCATTCGCCATCATAGGGATAGCCAACCAGAAACCGGTCTCCGAGGGTTTGCATATTTGATTGGTAGCGATACACGCTGCCGAGGATCGCCAGGCGCAGCGGCCGCTGCGTAGGCGTCTGCGCCCACCCGTTGCGCAGCAGCGGACGATACGCCAGCATTGCCGAGGATAGCGCGGAATAGCCTACAAAACGGCGGCGGGTCAGCATTAGCTTCTCCAAAAGGTGGATTCGGGGTTGGGCTGGTAGCGTACTTCCGCTAAGTTCGCCGTCTGCACACGCCGCATGCCCTGGTGAGCGCTATCGACGCCGGCAATCAACAAACCGCTGGTCAGCAGAGTTCGTTCTATCGGATACTGCGCCCTGCCGGTCAGGAACATCTGCTCGGCGTTGTACACCAGCGGGCTGAAGAAACTCGCCAGCGTGGTGCGGCCGTCGGGCATGGGCAGATACATCTGGGTGGAGAAGGGTTTCGCCTGCCCCTCGATCGCCGCCGCGAAGGTAAAGTCGCGCACCAGCCCGTTCATCAGCAGCATGGTGCAGCGCAGCCCGTCGCGATGTTGGTAGTTGTAGGCAACCGGATCGGGCACCAGGGCCCGCATTTGTTCGATGGTAGGAAACGTATCCGTAAAGGTAGCACTTGCCGGGGCTAGGGTGGAACTGCGGCACAGCGCCGCTTTCACCAATGCCTGCGGCCACACCCCCTGCTGCCACGCCGTCCAGAAGCCATCGCCGCGATAGGTCTGCAGCCACTCCACCCCGGTCTCACCGCCCTTGCGGCGCTCAACCATGCAATGGATGGTCTCCAGACCGTGGAAGTCGTAGCTGCCCATGCCGCCATAACCGACGGAGACGGCTTCACGCACCGTAGAACCCAGGGGGAACTCCACCGACGGAACCCTCCAGGTGACCGCCAGGCTTGAACCTCCCTGCAGAGGAAAGCCCAACTGGTGGGAAGTGTCGACCATCTGCTTCGACCAATCCCAATTCCACGCGAGTTCCTTGTCGTTGAAGTAGGGAACTGAGCGGCCGCTGTCGCGGAAGACCCTGGTGATTTGTTCGAAGAACTCGAAATGCGGATGTTTCATGATCCCCGTCTCGGTAAGAGGATAGGTACCATGCTCGCCCACCACGATCACTCCATCGACCGCCAGCTTGCTCGTGCCCAGGGTTAAGGTCTCCGCGATGGTGGGGTAAATCTTCACGGTCGGATGGCGATCCACGCGTTCCTTTGACAAATCGCCCTCGCCCCGTTGATCGACGTAGAGCGATACCACGTCCATCGCAGGATGGTGGAAAGTACCGGCCCAGCCATAACCATCAAGGAACCGGTCCACCACGTGTTGGCCGTGCAGTAATCTCTTATAGGCAGTGACCACGGCAGCGAGCCGGGGGCGATGGTTAGACGTCGTATTCTGATGCATAGCAAGTCCCTTGGAAGTGGCGGTTGCGAGCGAGTGTAGCAAAGATACGTGTATCAACCTGTTGGAGAAGCGAATGCTGACCCGCCGTCGATTCCTGGGCTACACCGCGCTGGCGCCCGCTGCGTGGCGGAGCACCTTATGGGCCAACCCGGCCCCGGAAATCTCTGCCCGCGCATGGGCCGTGCATAAGCGGGCGTTAGTGTTCGACGGTCATGTCCATGCCTTGGATCGGGAGTTCTATCACGGCGGCAGTATGGGCACACGCAAGCCGGATGGACAGTGGGATCTGCCGCGTGCGCGGGAAGGCGGAGTCAGCGCGTTCTTCCTCTCGGTGTTCATTCCCGAAGAGTACTACCCTGGGCGATTCGAGACCAAACAGGCGTTCCGCCGGGTGGATGAAGCGCTGCGCCAGTTGCAGATGAACAGCGGACAGGTTGCCTTGGCCTTGAATGCCGACGATATAGAGCGCATCCATGCGCAGGGAAAGATGGCCGCGGTGCTCGATATTGAGGGCAGCTACGATCTCGACGGCGATCTGGGAGTTTTGCGCGATCTCTATC
>JAUTWX010000015.1 GCA_030838385.1 Acidobacteriaceae bacterium | reverse complement strand
GTCTCGGCCTTCGGTCCGAGGCGAGCGCGCGGTTCGAGCGGGGCGTCGATCCGAACAACGCCGGAACCGGTGCGGCCCGGGCGATGGAACTGCTCGTCGAGGTCGCGGGCGCGGTACCCGCGGTCGGGGCCATCGACGTGTACCCGAAGCCGATCGAGCGCAGGCGCATCACGATCCGCACCGAGCGCGTCAACGCGCTGCTCGGCACGTCCCTGTCCCGCGACGACATTGTCACCTACCTCACGCCCCTCGACATCACGCTCGACGGGCCAATGGATGAGCTCGGGGCGTCGGTACCCACCTTCCGTCCCGACCTCGAGCGCGAGATCGACCTCGTCGAAGAGGTCGCGCGCGTCTATGGCTACAACCGCTTCGCCAACACGCTGCCCAGCTTCTCCGGCACGGTGCTGGAGCTGCCGCACGCGCCGAAGCAGTCCGCAGTCCGCGAGCTGCTGCTGGCCGCCGGCTATCATGAAGCCATCTCCTCCACCTTCTGTTCTGCCACCGATGCAGCTACGTTTTCTGCGCAGCCCGGCGTCGCTGTGGCCATGGACAACCCGCTCAGCGAAGAGGCCGGCATGCTGCGGCCGTCGCTCGTCCCCGGGATGCTCACCATGCTGGCCCACAACCTGAACCGCAATGTGGACGATGTGCGGCTTTTCGAGATGGGCACGGTCTTTTCTGGTTCTCCAGAGCGCGTCGACGAGGCGCAATGGCTCGCCTTCGGCGCTACCGGGCAACTTCACGATGGCCTGCACTCCGCGCGCGCTGTCGATTTTTACGACCTCAAAGGACTCGTCGAAGCGCTCACCAGCCGCTTCGCCGCTCGCGCGGTCTACTACGACGCCTTTCCACCGGAGAGCGGTCTCCTGCCGCGGTGGCTCAACCCGGCGCGTGCCGCCCGCTGTGTCATCGATGGCAGTACTGCCGGCTACTTCGGCGAGCTGCATCCGGAAGAAAGCGCCAAACGCAAGCTCCGCCAAACAGTATTTGTCGGCGAAATCTATCTCGACCGCCTCTTCCGCCTGCCGCTGCGCCAAGCCGCCGCGCACGAGCTCTCGCGCTACCAGCCAGTGCGGCGCGATTTCTCGCTTGTCTTCCCGGACGCGGTGCACTGGGAGGCGGTCGGCTCCGCGCTGGCTGCTCTTGAGATCGCCGAGCTGCAGGAGTACCGGCCAGCAGAGATCTTCCGCGATGCCAAAGGCAAGGCCGTCCCCGCGGGCCACTACTCCATGCTGGTCTCGACCACCTTCCAGTCGCCCGAGCGCACCCTGCGCGACGAGGAGCTGCACGCCTGGTCGAACAGCGTTGTCAGCGCGCTGGAATCGCTCGGCGGCCGGCTGCGCGCATAGCACAACCATGCGCTTGCACGAGGTTGTCAATTAGGGCACACATATGCACAGGGGGCGAATCGGATTTGCCTTCGCGCGTTTGCATTGGCGATATACTGCGGCTCAGGAACGGATATCTCCCCAAATGCAGTGAGGATGTATGGCAGCGGCAGCGATGGACATCAGCGATCAGGGCGCGGACACCCTGGCAGCAGTCGATTTTCAGGCTCTCGAAGAACGCGTTCTACGCGCAGTGGAGCTGCTGAAGGCAGAGCGTGAGGCACACGCGGCAGCCACAGCGAAGGTCGAAGAGCTTCAACGTCACAGCGCCGAGCTGGAGCGGCAACTCTCCACTCGCGCCGAGCAATCCACGCGGCTGGAGAGCGAAATCGGCCAGTTGCAGCAGGAGCGGGACCACGTACGGGGTCGCGTCGAGCGGCTATTGAAACATCTGGACGAATTTACCGCGTAGTAAGTCGAGACTGCGCCAGTCACGCGCCAAAGGAGAAGGACCAGCCCGCGATGAACGATACCAGCCAAGGCGTCACCGTTGAAATTTACGACCAGCCCTACCATCTGCGCGGACAGGACCCCGTGTACATCGAGCGGCTGGCTAACCTGGTCGACACCAAGATGCGTGCCGTAGCGGCGCAGGGCACCACGGTGGACTCGCTGCGTGTCGCGGTTCTCGCGGCCATCAACATCGCCGATGAGTACATGACCCTGCAAGCGCGCCATCGCACTGCGAATCAGGCGGAGAGCACGCTGCGTACCCGCGCCAGCAACCTGAACGGCCTGCTCGACTCAGTCCTCACCGGCGAGCGCCGCACCGGCTAGGTGTTCTGTCTCGAAAATTGTCGTCAAGCATGATGTCATCCTGAGCGTAGCGAAGGACCTGCATTTTTGACGAGTGCGCGCTCTTGTCTACCCCCGCTCTTGTCTACCCCTTAGATCGCCGCAATCCTGACATTTCCATCCGAGGTATGCACGCTGAGCGGAGTTCCACCGCCATTCAGGTGTCCGTGCAGATGGGTGCCGGAGCTGTCGTAGTGGTCCATCGTCAAGGGCAGGCTGCAGTCCACGTGTCCGTCGCCAGTGGTGATATCGACATCGGCCGCCAGTGTCGATGGCACATGGACGCTGACATGCCCATCCGAGCTCTCGATGCGAGATGCCGCATGGAGCTGCGAGCCCGGAGCCAGCGTAAAGTCCAGATTGCCATCGCTGGTGTGCAACTGCACGCCTGTGAACTGCCCGTCGATCGTCATATGACCGTCTGCGCCCCGCGCCTCCAGGGTTCCGCTCGCCCGGCGGATAATCACGTTGCCATCGGAGCTGCCGAGGCGCAGATCGCCATGGACATCTTCCAGCGTCACCGAGCCATCGCCCGAATGCACCTGCAGGTTGCCGGTAAGCTCGCGCGCCGTCAGATTTCCATCGGCCGTCTTTGCGTCGAGATCCAGATGCGCGGGCGTCTCCACCGTGACCTTGGTCCCGGCCTCATTTCTCCAGTTGAAGTGCACGCCGATGTGCGGCTTCTCCTTGAAGGAGAAGAAAACGTGGTCGCCGTCCTGGTGCTCTTCCAGGCGATATTCGTTCAGATCGCGGGTGGCGTGTATCTGCACCCGGATCTCCTTGCACTCGCCGCAGGATGCGATCTCCAGTCCGCTGTCGGCGGTCTCGATGGTTAGCGACGGACTGCCGCTCACTGAATATGTCTTCTGCCAGTCATGCCCGGTAGCCTGGGCCAGAGCAGGAAGCGATAGAAGTGTGGCTGCGGCAGCAAGGGCAGCGCAGCTAGCCAAACGTGCGGATGGACGGGCGGACGGGACGGACATGGTCTTTCTCCTGGCCGCGAATACGCCGCCAGGGATGGCCGGGTTCCCATAAATCTTTAGAACGGTGGCGTGTCTACCGCTTCTTCTCCGGCTGGCCCGCGGTCTGCGGGCCCGGTCCGCCAGTCGTTCCGGTAAAGCTGCCCGTGCTGTGCTGGCCGGGATTCTGTCCAGCGGGCGGCTGCGGCTGCTTCTCCTTCACGCTCTTCTTCAGCGCCGCTTTCTGCTCCTCGTGCTGGCCGCCGGAGGCATAGTGGTCCTCCGGTGCAATGTGCTCCACGGAGGTCGCCGCGCCCGGCGTCGTGGACGGTTCCTCGGGCTTCACCTCGGTCTTGTTGTCCATTGCCATCCTCCTTGCGCGTGCTGCGCCAGAAGGCTTAGATGCCGCCCGCGAAGGCCTCGCGTAGCCGCTGCCAGCTCTGCTCCAGGATCTCCGGCAGCACGCGGGTCTCGCCGGTCACGGTCATAAAGTTCGTATCGCCGAACCAGCGCGGCAGCACGTGCATATGCAGGTGGTCGGCCACCCCGGCACCGGCGGCCTTGCCCAGGTTCAGCCCCAGGTTGGTGCCGTCCGGCGAATAAGCGCGTTCTAGCGCCCGCACGCTCCGCTGCGCCAGCCCCATCATCTCCTGCGCCGTTTCCGCCGCCAGTGCGCCCAGCGATCCTTCATGCGCATGCGGCACGATCATCACGTGGCCGGAGGTGTAGGGGTAGGCATTCAGGCAGATGTAGCAGCTCCGGCCGCGCAGCACGATGTTCGCCGCGCGGTCTGCCTCCTCGGGTGCCATGCCGTGCTCGATCGCGTAATCGGCCGCAGCCATCAGGTTGCAAA
>JAUTWX010000005.1 GCA_030838385.1 Acidobacteriaceae bacterium | reverse complement strand
CGGGAATCGGAGAGCGCAGTAGCCACTCTCCGTTTTCTGCTGCAAGCATAGCGCAGCAATGGCGGGACGCGGGTTACGAATCAGTGTCTGGCGGATGGCGCAAATGGGGGATGTAAACCATTTTCACGGTCATCTGTGTACCAGCCAGGTTCCGCGGAGTGTCGCTCTCCTTGACCGAAAGGCCACGCGGCCGGCAGCACTCCGGTATGCGCCTACGCTGAAAATGCCTTAAAGCACGAAGCGTATAGTGAAAACAGGATGAACGAGCCAGTCGTAACGCCGCCAGCGGGATCTCCGCGGCGGTTTTCCACAAGCACATCAGGCGGTCCCGAGGCGGGATCGCTGTCTCTTTCCGGTGGACGCCGCATCCGCTCCACTACCGTAATCTGTGTCCGTCGCGGCCCGAGCGTCGTGATGGCCGCCGATGGACAGGTCACCCTGGGGGACAGCGTCATCAAGCACACAGCCAAGAAGATCCGCCGGCTCTACCAGGACAAGATCCTGGCCGGGTTCGCCGGTTCGACCGCGGATGCCTTCTCGCTCTTCAGCCGCTTTGAGGGCAAACTCGAGCAGTACGCTGGCAACCTCGGCCGTTCCGCCGTGGAGCTGGCCAAGGACTGGCGTACGGACAAGATGCTGCGCTCGCTGGAGGCGCTGCTGGTGGTGGCGGACCCGCACCAGACCTTTCTCATCAGTGGATCGGGCGACGTGATCGAGCCGGACGAGGGGATTGCGACCATCGGCTCCGGCGGCTCCTTCGCGCTGGCAGCCGCCCGCGCGCTGATACAGAACACCGATCTGGGCGCGCGCGACATTGCTGAGAAGAGCCTGCGAATCGCGGGACAGATCTGCATTTACACGAACGACCAGATCACGATCGAAGAGTTAAGCGCCTAAGCAGCAGGCGACAGGCCCGGACGGAGGGCCGGAAGGAAACACCAGGCATATGGCTATCTATTTACCAGGTGCGGCGGAAGACCAGGAGCTGTCGCTGGACGAGCTCACGCCACGGCAGATTGTGGCGGAGCTGGACAAGTACGTCGTCGGGCAGAATGCCGCGAAGCGCGCGGTGGCGATTGCGCTGCGCAACCGCATGCGGCGGCAGAAGCTGCCACCGGATCTCGCGGAAGAGATCATGCCGAAGAACATCATCATGATCGGGCCGACGGGCGTGGGCAAGACGGAGATTGCGCGGCGGCTGGCCAAGCTGACCGGTTCGCCGTTCCTGAAGGTGGAGGCGTCGAAGTTCACCGAGGTCGGGTACGTGGGCCGCGACGTGGAGTCGATGATCCGCGACCTGGTGGAGATCGCCATCGACATGGTGCGCGAGGAGCGCCTGGAAGAGGTGGAGGACAAGGCCGAGTTGAACGCGGAGGAGCGGCTGCTGGACCTGCTGCTGCCTGCGCCCGCGGCTGCCGTGAAGCAGCCAGAGACTAGGCCCGACACGAAGGTGATCGACATCCTGAGCGCGCAGGAGAGCGCGCCGACGATCGAGGTCCCGAATCAAGCCAATGACAGCCACAACCGGACGCGCGAGAAGCTGCGGCAGCAGTTCCGCGAGGGCAAGCTCGACGATCGATCGGTCGAGATCGATGTGCGCGAGCGGAATACGCCGAGCTTCGAGATCATCACCAACCAAGGCCAGGAGGAGATGGATGTCAACCTGAGGGACATTCTTCCCGGGCTCTTCGGCCAGCGCACCAAGAAGCGGAAGATGAAGGTGAGCGAGGCCTTCGAATATCTGGTAACGGAAGAGGAGCAGCGGCTGATCGACATCGATCAGGTGAACCGCGTCGCGGTGGACCGCGTTGAAAACTCCGGGATCATTTTCCTGGATGAGATTGACAAGGTGGCGGGGCGTGAAACCGGCCACGGGCCGGACATCAGCCGTGAGGGCGTGCAGCGCGACATCCTGCCCATCGTCGAAGGCACGACCGTGAACACGCGCTACGGCATGGTGAGCACCGACCACATCCTGTTCATCGCGGCGGGCGCGTTCCATGTATCGAAGCCGAGCGACCTGATCCCGGAGCTGCAGGGGCGCTTCCCAATCCGCGTGGAGCTGCAGTCGCTTACCGTGGAGGACTTCATCCGCATCCTGACCGAGCCGAAGTCTTCGCTGACCAAGCAGTATGCGGCGCTGCTCGAGACCGAGGGGTTGAAGCTCGAGTTCACGCGCGAAGCGCTGGAAGAGATTGCGCAGTTTGCCTTCCGCGTGAATGAGAACACGGAGAACATCGGCGCACGGCGCCTGCACACCATCATGGAGCGGGTGCTGGACGAGATCAGCTTCCTCGCGCCGGATCTGCAAAAAGGCCAGAAGACGGCGGAGGGCGTGCTCGACCTGGCGGCTGCTTCGGCGGACGGCCTCGGGGCTACGGTTCCGCTGCCGGTAGTGGAGCGCGTGACCGAGCATGGCGTCGAGAAGGTCGTAGTCGTTGATCCGGCGTACGTGCAGGCGATGGTGGCGACGATCGTGAAGAACCAGGACTTGTCGCGGTACATCCTGTAGTCAGGTGGGGACCCCCTCCCCCCTGCGGTACGGGAGGCTGGTTTGTAAGTCTCGTGACATCATCTATCTAGCGTGCCTCCCGAGGGCTAAAATTGTCCAAACAAAGGGCTTATCGGTAAAAATGTCTATCCATTGGAGTTAGCGCGCGACAGGTTGGTCGCCGCATCGACCCGCAAAAGACAAAGCCACGGATGTGTATCCGTGGCTTTTGTCTTCTAAGTCAGTCCTATTTCAATGTTAGCAATTTGGGTGGGTTCATTTGGCAGTTTTTTGCATGGGCTAGTAGGAGTTGGCCCAGTTTGGGATTTGCACTAATTTTCAAACTCGAAGCGAGTTCGAGGGCAAGCTTCCGGAGGGCTGACTGACCAGAAGTTTTGGCGATCCTCGCACGACGGGCGTTTAGCGGTACCTTGTTGACCACTTCCGAGTAGTCCGTGATCCGGCGGGAGCAGACCATCATCTACAAGGAGTGGTGGCTCAGTAATAGGCAGACGAGTATGCTTACAGCGACCCAAGAGCCGGGTGGCTTTCGACTGCCGGCAGGATTGCGGATGTCGGCAGGTGCTGCCATCCCGACGTTTCCCACAACTTTCCGGAGTCCTGCCGTAGCGGCGTTGTTGTCGCCTCCTGACTGCGTCACGTTGTGTGGAGAATTGGCCGGGGCAAATCCTTCGCAGTAACTCCTTCGCGCTAACTCTTGTTACAGGAGAAACGGATATGTCTTTGATGCCGGATCCAACCTTTTACCCGTCACCAGGCATGGCGATGAAGGCTGCGCCGGAACACATCGCTTACGTCGCTTTGCTGAACGTCAGCAAGAATGGGAAACACGACGCCATGGGCGTTGTCGATGTCGATCCGCATTCGCCCGCGTATGGTCAGGTCGTCGGCCAAATGGATTTTCCACGCAACGATAACGAGTTGCATCACTTCGGCTGGAACGCGTGCAGCGCGTGCCTCTGCCCGCAGAACCCGCACCCGCACATGGAGCGTCGTTACCTGATTGTTCCGGGCATCGGATCGTCCCGGATTCACATCCTGGATACAAAAGCGGACCCCAATCATCCCAAGATCGTGAAGGTGATCGAGCCTGAAGAGTTCATTAAGAAGACCGGCTACACATCGCCACACACCATTCATTGCGGCCCCGACGGTATTTATGGCAGTGCGCTCGGTTCGGCCAGTGGCGATGGTCCGGGCGGCATCTTCCTGATGGATGCGAATACGTTTGAGCTGAAGGGCCCGTGGGAGAAGGAGCGCGGCTCTCAGAATCTGGCTTACGACTTCTGGTGGCACCTCGGGCACGACATTATGATCACCTCCGAATGGGGCACCCCGAATATGGTGAAGGACGGCCTCAACCCGGAGTTGCTGCTTGCGGGAAAGTACGGACACAAACTGTACATCTGGGACCTCGACAAGCGCTCTCACCTTCAGGAACTCGATCTGGGAGCGGAGCAACAGATGGCACTTGAGCTTCGGCCAGCCCACGATCCCAACAAGACCTTTGGATTCGTGGGTGTCGTCATCTCCCTGAAAGACCTTTCGTCCTCTATCTGGATGTGGTACCGCGAGAATGGCGACAAGAACAGCAAATGGGCAGTGCGCAAGGTGATTGAAATTCCCGCCGAGCCAGCCGATCCGGAAGACCTGCCACCGCTGCTCAAGGGCTTCAAGGCGGTGCCGCCGCTGGTATCCGACATCAACCTCTCACTCGACGACCGCTTTCTCTATGTTTCGTGCTGGGGGACAGGTGAGTTCATCCAGTATGACGTCTCCGATCCCGCCAGCCCGAAGAAGGCCGGCTCAATCCACCTCGGTGGCATCGTGCGCCGAGCGGCTCACCCGAAGAAGCCCAAGGAGGCTCTCAACGGCGGTCCGCAGATGGTCGAAATCAGCCGCGACGGCAAGCGCATCTACTTCACGAACTCGCTCTACTCCCCGTGGGACGAGCAGTTCTATCCCGACGGAATACGCAGTTGGATGGTGAAAATCGATACAAATCCAAAGGGCGGGATCAAGCTCGATGAAAAGTTCTTTGTCGAGTTTGACGGGTTACGCGCGCACCAAGTGCGGCTGGAAGGGGGCGACGCTTCGTCGGACTCCTACTGCTACTCGGACCCGCAATGACACATGGCGGGCTGACATCGACCACGTTGTGGCTGATGCTGCTCCTCGGTGCCTACCACGGACTCAATCCCGGGATGGGATGGCTCTTCGCGGTGGCGCTGGGGATGCAGGAGCAAAAGGGGAGTGCAGTAGCCAGATCGCTTGTTCCCATTGCAGTCGGCCACGCAGTGGCCATCGGCAGCGTGGTGCTGACTACCGCGTTTCTCGGCATGACGTTGCCGCTCGTCGTCATCCGCTACTTCGTCGCCGCGGTCCTGGTCGTCCTTGGAATCTATTGCCTGGTGCGACATCAGCACCCGCGGTGGGTCCGTATGAAGGTAGGCTTCCGAGACTTGACCGTCTGGTCGTTTCTGATGGCCTCGGCGCATGGTGCCGGTTTGATGGTGGTGCCGGTGCTGTTGCGCAGCAACACTGTTGAAGCACAGGGCCGAATGACGGGCCACAATCACATATCTCCGACCGCCAGTCCCTTAGCCGGGCTGCTTGCCACCGGTGTCCATACGGTTGCCTATCTTGCGGTCACAGGGCTGCTCGCTTGGATAGTCTATCGAAAGCTGGGCCTCGCGCTTCTCCGTAAGGCGTGGTTGAACTTCGATTTGATCTGGGCAGCGGCACTTGTGGCTACGGGTCTTGTCACCCTCCTGATATAGCTCGGTGTCGGGATGACGATGGTGTGAGGTTTGGTGATATCCCACATCTCAAACGCGGATGTGGAGGCACCCGGTTTGGCGGTGATGTGGGCTGACAGCAGATCTCTTCACTACGCTTCGCTCCGGTCGAGATGACGAGGAGGGTACGCCGGTGCCGCTCCGCGCCACGGCTCAGGTCGAGATGACGAGAGGAATAACTCAGGAGTTTCCCTTTGGCTTCGGGTGCATGCCGGAGGGCCCGGTGGCGGGCTTCGCTGGGGGTTTGAAGGTTACTGGCATGCTGTGCCCGCGATGGCAGGTGCCGCAGGTCACGGTCTTCTGATCCGGTGCCGCGTCCGGGTCGTGTATCTGGGATAGGTACTTTGCGTTGATCTCCTGGGTCATCAACATCATGGTGCGTGCGGTGTTCTTCTCCGGTTTCTGATCGGAAGGGAAGTCGGGATGTTTGGTCGCCGCATTATTAGCGTGACAGAGGCCACACTGCGCGCCGAGCTGCTGTGTGTAGCCCTTCATGACCTTTATTACGTCCTCCGGCGACGTGTCCTTGGGCAGCACCTTGAGGTTGGTTGGTTTCGGCATCGGTCCGTGAGCGCCGCCCATGGGGTGCGGCCGTCCACCCGGCCCTCCGGCTGGCGGCGCGCCCTCCTGGCCCAGGAGCGGACGGTGCGAAAGAACAGAAAGGGTGACGATAGCTGCAAGCACGACGAAGGTTCGAGGCATGCCGGGGACTCCCGATCAGAAAGATTTGCTGCTCAATTTCGCACGACTGCTTACTCTCGCACACATTGTTGCACAGCCAGCTTCGCATTCCGGCGGCATGCAGCGTTCGACCATCCTCCACCCCTAATCGGCCGCCACAGTATGTTCAACGATGGTGGCGGCAGAAGAGTCTTTGTAGAGTGATCCCTCTTTCATGATCACGTGCAGGTTCTTCTCGTGCACGACAATGTCGAGATCCTTCAACGGGTCGCCATCCACCAGAAGCAAATCGGCGAGATAGCCTTCCTTCACCTCACCGAGTTCGTGCCCTAAGCCCATCACCTGCCCACCGATGCGCGTGCCGCACTGCAGGGCTTCGCTGGGCGAGAAGCCGAGTAGATCGACGAAATGCTTGAGATCACGCGCATTGTCGCCCTGCGGCGTTTGGGCAAAACCGTAGTCTCCACCAATAAGGATGCGCACTCCGCGCTTGCGCAGCTCGGTATAGACGGCGGCCGTGGTATCGATGACGCGCTGCATGGTGCGGCCCAGCTCTGAATCGCGATGGAAGCCAAACTGCTCACCCTCATAGAGAGTGCCGTAAATGATGCCGATTGCCGGACCGACGAAGATGCGGTCTTTGGCGGACTCGAGCATGTCAATCGCTTCCTCGTCCGCCGACTCGCAGTGATAGATCACATCTATTCCGCAACGAACGGCCCGCTTTACAGCTCCCGCTGCACGCGCATGGCAGTTGACCTTCTTGCCGAAGTCGCGCGCGACGCCGACCGCCGTCTGCACCTCTTCCTCGCTCATCACGGTGAGGCCTCCGTGCGCGGACGGGCTGAGATCGTCTCCGGAGATATTGACCTTGATGTTGTCTACCCCCTCACGACAGCACAGGCGGACGGCCTTCACAATCTCCTCTTTGCCATCGGCGATCATCCCGAAGCTTTCGTAGTACATGTGCGCTTTCCGTTCGTCGCCCAGGCCGCCGGTGACGGTGATCTCCGGGCTTGCCGCGCGCATGCGCGGTCCCGGCAGACGGCCGGCATTTATCTCATTACGAATGACGACATCGAGCCGCAGCTTGGAGGTGGCAGCGCTGTAGGCGCTGGTAAATCCGTGATCGAGCAGCGTTTTTGCATTCCGCATGGTGAGCAGGACGTGCTCTTCCGGAGGAATGTTGCCGAGATCGGAATCGTTCACGGCCCCACCGAAGGAGATGTGGGCGTGGCCTTCCACCAGACCGGGCATCAGCGTCCTGCCTCGGGCCTCGATCACCGTGGCGCCATCTGCCGCGAGTCGCCCCGGCGCGCGTGCGACGGTCTTGATTCTGGAGCCTTCGACCAGCACGTCGCCCGGAAAGATCGGCGCGCCGCTGCCGTCCCATACATTGGCACCACGGAAGAGAATTGGCTTCATCGCATGTACCTCTTTTCAAGCTGTAATGACCGATTCTACCGATCCGCCAAGTATGCGCCGATGCGGCCTGCGAGCCCCGGCGACAATCGCGCGTTCGCAACCATCCTCCGCCGCACTTCTGCAAAGGCGCGAGACGCGGCCACCTGTGATGATGGATTCGGAGGATGCACGCGATGGCGACACAAGCAGAGGATCCGAACCGCGGTAGCTGGTGGGAGCGGAAGAACATCCGCCAGCGTGCGATAGGCGCCTTCAAGACGGCCACGGCGGCGGTGCTTTGCCTTTGGCTGGGGCATCTTTTCGGGCTGACACACAGCTATTGGGCGGCGGTTTCGGCGATCGTGGTGATGGGTTCGGAGAGCGCGGTAACTCTTACGGCGTGCCGCGACCGGCTGATCGGCACGGCGATTGGCGCGGCGCTGGGATGGGCGACCTTCTATGTGTGGCACGGACACTACCTTCTGTATGGGCTCGCACTGATGCTGTGCCTGCTGGCCTGCAGCATGTTGAAGTTCGAGAAGGCGGGACGGCTGGCTGGCGTGGCGCTCACGATCATCGTGCTGATCAAGTGGGATGGGGGGCCGGGGCGGGCGGCGGTGGCGAGATTTATGGAGGTTGGCCTGGGCATCGTGGTCGCGCTGGCGGTGACGCTGCTGGTGTTTCCCGAGCGCCCTGCGGAATTTGCAGACAGCGCTTCGCATTAGTTTTGCTATCAGCCGCTATTTTCGGTGAGAGAAGGATGAGTTATCCATGCACTGTCCATTGAAGTATCTCGTCGTTGCATCGTTGATCGGCGCGATGGGTGCCGGTGCGATGCTGGCGCAATCCCGCCCGACGTATCCTGCTCGCGATCCGCATACACCGGGTTATGTGAAAGCTGCGGAGTTACCGGATGGTGCGAATGCTCCGGCGGACGCGGATGGGAACTTCATCCTTGGGCCGACGCATGCGCCTGCTCCGGAGATGGTGGAGCGGGAAGCTGTGCCACACGGAACGGTCTCTGCGTTCACGATGAGCTCGGCGGACAGCAAACTCTATCCCGGCATTGCGCGGGAGCCGCATACGTTTGGGACGGCCGATCCGCGCAATCCTGCCAGGCTGATCGTGACCACGAGCCACCCCGCTCCATATACGCGCCGGGTGACGGTGTATGTGCCGAAACAATACGTAACCGGCACGGTTGCGCCCTTCATTGTGGGGACGGATGGGCCGGACGGGGAGTTGTTTACGGCGCTGGACAATTTGATTGCCGAGCGCAAGGTGCCGGTGATGATCGCCATTTCCGTCAACAATGGCGGAGGCGATGCGCAGGGCAGCGAGCGCGGCCTGGAGTATGACACGATGTCCGGCCGGTATGCGGA
>JAUTWX010000066.1 GCA_030838385.1 Acidobacteriaceae bacterium | reverse complement strand
CTGCGTCGGAGCCGTCCAACATGCCTTCCGTCTCGCGATACGGAGAGGCGACCGAACCAGTGTCGAGGTGATCGCGGCCGATGACGATCGGCGCCGAGATTTCGCCGCTACGTACCAGCTCATTGATGGCCAGGCCGAGCTTGGCTCGCTGGCCGTAGCCGAGCCAGCAAATGCGAGCAGGCAGGCCCTGAAAGTGAATTCGTTCGCCGGCCAGCTTGATCCAACGCTTGAGCGCCTGGTCTTCAGGAAAGAGGGAGAGCACCAGCCTGTCGGTCTTGCGAATGTCTTCCGGATCGCCGGAAAGCGCCACCCAGCGGAACGGCCCTTTGCCCTCGCAAAATAACGGCCGAATGTATTCGGGCACAAAGCCGGGGATGTCAAAAGCATCTTCGACGCCAGCTAGTTTGGCGTTGGTTCTGAGATTGTTACCGTAGTCGAAGACCACCGACCCGCGGCGCTTCAAATCGAGCATTGCCTGCACATGCTTGCCCATGGCGGCCATGGAGAGGGCGACATATTGGTCGCGGTCCTGCTGCCGTAGCGCCAGCGCTGCTTCCAGGCTCATGCCGTTCGGCACGTATCCATTCAAGGGATCATGAGCGCTGGTCTGGTCGGTGACGATATCAGGGATGACGTTGCGGCGAAGCAGTTCGGGCAGAACGTCCGCAGCGTTCCCTACCAGGCCGACCGAGAGAGCGCTTCCCTTCCTGCCGGCCTCGGCCAGTGTCTCAAGAGCCCCATCGACGGTGGTCGCGATGCGATCGCAGTAGCCGCTGTCGACTCGTTTTTGAATGCGTTTCGGATCAACGTCAATGCCGAGGAAGCGAGCCCCGGTCATGGTCGCGGCCAGGGGCTGCGCGCCGCCCATACCGCCCATGCCGCCGGAGACAATCAGCTTCCCTTCCAGGCTGCCGCCAAAATGCTTGCGGCCGGCTTCGGCAAAGGTCTCGTAGGTGCCTTGCACGATGCCCTGGCTTCCGATGTAGATCCAGGAACCGGCGGTCATCTGGCCGTACATCATCAATCCCTTTTGCTCCAGTTCGCGAAACACTTCCCAACTGGACCATTTGCCGACCAGGTTGGCGTTCGCGATCAGCACCCGTGGCGCCAAGGCGTGAGTGCGCAGAATCCCGACGGGTTTTCCCGATTGGATTAACAGCGTCTCATCGTTTTCCAGGCGCTCGAGCGCGCGCACAATGGCGTAGAAGCACGGCCAGTCGCGCGCGGCCTTACCGGTCCCGCCGTACACCACCAGTTCTTCCGGAGCTTCGGCCACTTCGGGATCGAGGTTATTCATCAGCATGCGCAGAGCGGCTTCCTGCTGCCAGCCTTTGGTGCTCAAGCGTGTTCCCCTGGGTGCGCGAATTGCACCCTTATGCGGACCAGCTGTCAAAGTCTCCATTGCGAATCCCCTTTGCCACGCGTTCGATATCTCCTGCTATGACCCTATCTTCTTCCAACGTGGGCACCAGCGCGCGCACGAATTGACGTGCTCGCTCGATCTCCGTCGCGGCCTTCAAGGGCCGTCGATATTCCAGTCCTTGCGCCGCGGTCATCAGCTCGATGGCCAGCACCTTTTCCGCATTGTCGACGATCTGCTTCAGCTTGAGGGCGGCGGTCATGCCCATGGAGACATGATCTTCCTTGCCACCGGAGGTGGGTAGGCTGTCGACGCTCGCGGGGTGGGCAAGGACCTTGGCTTCACTTAATAGCGCAGCCGCGGTGACGTGAGCAATCATGAGCCCGGACGAGAGACCGGGAGTGTGGGAGAGAAATGCGGGCAAGCCCTCATTGCAGTCAGGATTGATGAGCCGGTCTATCCGGCGTTCGCTGATGCTCATCAGGTCGGTGACGGCGATGGCGGCATAGTCCAACGCCATGCCCAGGGGCGCGCCATGGAAATTGCCACCGGAGAGCACGTCGCCGGAAAAGATCAGCGGGTTGTCAGTCGCCGACCCGGTTTCAATCTCGATCACTTCTCGCACATGTTGCAAGGCGCCACGCGCCGCTCCATGGACCTGGGGCATGCAGCGCAGGCAGTAAGCGTCTTGCACGCGGGGATCGTTGTGCAAATGAGACTCGCGAATCTCGCTGTCGCGCAAGAGCGCGCGCAGATGAGCGGCGGCCTGGATCTGGCCCGGGTGGGGCCGCGCCTGGTGAATGCGCTCATCGAAGGCCACAGGGGTGCCGCGCAATGCTTCGAGCGCCATGGCTCCAGCCAGGTCGAAGAGGTGGTTCAGGCGCACGGCCCGCAGCACGGCGAGACCGCCCACTGCGGCCATGGCCTGGGTTCCGTTGAGGAGCGCCAGACCCTCTTTGGCTTCGAGCACCAGCGGAGGGAGCCCGGCCTTGGAGAGCGCCGCACCGGCAGGCATTCTCGCTCCCTGGTAAAACACCTCGCCTTCACCGATGAGCACCAGGGCCAGATGTGCCAGAGGGGCCAGGTCACCACTTGCGCCCACCGATCCCCTGGATGGGATGACGGGGTGGACGCGGCGATTGAGCAGGCCGATGAGCAACTCAATCAGCTGGTAGCGGACGCCGCTTAATCCTTTGGCGAGTACGTTCGCGCGCAGCAATAGCATGGCCCGGACCTCGGGCTCTTCCAGCGGTTCGCCCACCCCACAGGCGTGGCTGCGCACCAGGTTGCGCTGCAACTGCTGCAGGTCTCCTGTGCTGATGCGCACATCGGATAATTTGCCGAAACCGGTGTTGATACCGTAGGCGGTTTCGTTGCTGGTGACGATGCGCTCCACCACGGCTTGCGACGCTGCAATGCGCGGCCGCGCGGCCGAAGCAATCGCGGCGTTCATTGATCCATTGGCTATCAGGTTGATCTGTTCGAGCGAAAGGGGCCGACCGTCGAGCTCCAGGACGGCGAGGGGAGTGCCGGTTGTCATGCTGACTATCGTATGAGGTTGGGCAGAAGTAGGCCAGCGGTCCTTACATGAGCAGGATCGAGTGTTGCAGAAAAGGTCTTTGAGACGAAAGTCTCGGCCAATCTGAGAAGATAATTATTCGCCGCGAATCTCGAAGATCAGATCGAACCTCATGGGGCAATGCGCCGCCGGGAACGGGTAAGCTTCAATTCCTTAAAGTCGCCGGTCTTCGATTCACTGATCGCTTTCACAACGTCGGTGACGGCGCGTTTTAACAGGGGCCAATTACCAGAGGGCAGAACGACAATTGCAAGCCTCCGTCCCTTCAAGTTTTGCTGATATGCAAGGTTGCGATCGGCAGTCACCAAGACCTCGAAACCCCAATTCTGGGCCGCCTCCAGAAGATCACCGTTCTTGAGTTCCTGCCATCCAAGCTCAACTGATCGGGTTACCTCATGCGTCTTCAAATGAGGTGCGAGATTTCTGGGAACATTCTGGTCGAAAAGCACCTTCACGGACGAGACGTCAGCTGACGGCCAGCAGCATAAGTCAGTACAGCCTTAACGTCGTCGGGCTTCAAGTCGAAGTTGTAGGAAATATCCTCGACGCTCTCCCCGGCGTTATGGTTCTCCAAGACCTGGTCAGCCGGCACGCGTGATCCCCTGATGACGGGTAATCCGCTCACCTTTCCGGGAACGATCTCGACCACTTCACAGCTCGACCAATCCATGACTAAATCTTAGACCCATTCAGCCCCTAAATCGCCTCGCATTTACATTGTGCCAAAAGG
>JAUTWX010000547.1 GCA_030838385.1 Acidobacteriaceae bacterium | reverse complement strand
CCGCCGAACTCCTGACACGGTTTCTCTCTCTCAGTGCGATCCGGTTCGCACCCCATCGTGGTGTGGAGGCACTGCCGCAGCCCACATCCGGATAGGAGAAGGGCACCAATGCTGAGCAATATCAGCCAACTATTTACTGCCTTCTACATGCGATCTCCTTGCCCCTAGACTCCTTGCGCTAGGGACACGATATACGTGGACATTGGGGATTCTTGTTCTTCTTCGTGCGTCGGTGGTTGTTGTTGCGCCACAAGCCGCGAGTAGTGCGGATGCGGAAAGGCCACACAATTCGCACCGCTCGTGGCT
Source organism: Acidobacteriaceae bacterium (assembly GCA_030838385.1). Classification (GTDB taxonomy): domain Bacteria; phylum Acidobacteriota; class Terriglobia; order Terriglobales; family Acidobacteriaceae; genus KBS-83. The sequence continues at coordinate 2,537 of JAUTWX010000547.1, read as the reverse complement.
GCCTTCACCGCCTCGTCGAACCCGAATGGCAGTTCGATTTCCTCGCCAGACCTAGTGAAAAACTGCGGCCTCACACAACCCCTCAAGTCCTTGTCCTTGCCCCAGAGCTCCAACGCTAGATAGCCGTGTTCCCCTCGGAACACTTCTTCGGCTTCGAGCTTTGGCCGTTGCCGGGCCTCAACTGCAACAGGCCGGTGGCGTGTGATGCACAGGTCGTATGTCCGCGCGATTCGAAGCATCTCGATCCGCGTCAGCACGGGCGCGATGACGACGGCATGCGGCCCGTTGACTGTGAGCGAATCGAGCGTCTGCAACCACGGGAGAGGCTCGCCATTCTCTCCGGCGAAGCTAACGTAATAGCCAACGTCGTCGGTAGCTCCGCCCGATTCCACACCGCGTACGACGTATCGTTTGGCTCGTCCCTGGTGTTCCAGGCTCAACTGGGGTTGTCCGTAGATCGCCAATTTGCGCAAGCGGTTAATCACCGTGGGCGTGAATGTTAACCCCCACCGGTTCAGTCGTCGATCGGATTCCATCGAGATCCATCCTTTCGTTCGTTCCCAAACCCGCTTCCAGGGCCTCGCGTCGAGCGAGCGCTACGAGCGCGAGCGTGAGCTCATCTGCAGCGCGCATCGTTCGCAAGAGCGCTTCGTGGTCCTCCGCTCTCCACACTTGCCCGACTCGGTCTGCTGATACATCCCCAATCCATTTCCGGACCGCGATCGGTCCGTTCAACTCGCCTTGCGTCACTTCGCTCATGACTCCCTCTCTGGCCGGCAATCCACGTACGCCCCACCCCGTTGACATGCGGTAGCAGCGAGAACAGCATGCCGATTACGATCAACTGAATGCCGCGTCGGCTCGTGATACCAGCAGCCGCCGCGAGTAGCAAAGCCAAAACAGCACCCGCCGTGGCGATCGACTCAATCGATACATCAGACACCGATTGCCTCCGTAACCCGGCGGAATTCTTCCCGGAAATCAACGCGCACTAACTGGTCACCCTGCCGGCCGTAGCAGGCCCCTTCGGCGTCCAGGATCAAGTACCTGCGGCTGTCGATGTGTTTGTAATGCTCAAGGCCGTTTTCCCGCCACATCCACATGAACTCTCCGCACCGATAACCGATCAGGCGCTCTAATGGCTTCCAATTGACAGGTTCAAGCTCCATCTCAGAACCTTCCCCCCGTCACGCCCGAAGCCGCCGAACAGACAAACCGCCGCATCGCGATCAACGTGATCAGGGCTGCGGCTGCGGCAGAAGTCGTCTCATCCCACCGCATACGCACTTTCCCTTTTCTCCGGAATCGGGCATCCCAGAGCCGCTCGAATCATCTCCTTGCTGCAACCAGCCCAGCAGATGTACTTCTGCGGTTCGTCAACCGAGATCGCCAGGTTGTCGCCGCTCTTGTCACGTCCCGCCGCGGCGCATGAAGGGCATCGCGTGATCCAGTTTCTTCCCGTCTTCCGCCGTACCTGGAGATGATCCAGGATGTGAAACTGCCTTTGTTGTGCCGGGTACTGCCAGCGTGGAGTTGGCTTGATTTCCTTCTTCTCCCCTTCGATCGGCTGTCCCAGCTTCTGGAGCAGAACTCCGAGTTGCTCCTCGGACAGCTTCGTCACGCGCTTGAGGAATGCCAGTTGATTGTCGATATTGTAATCGGCGCCGTAGAACCAGAACCGAGCGCTGATCGTGCGGTGAATTCCCAGCGGTCCACGGATCGCATTGCCGAAGTCGCCATCCTTCAGCTCGTCATGCTTCGGGAATATCTCGATTCCCTCGGCCGTCCCCGTTCCTTTTATCGGGATACCGAGCTTCTGTGCCAAGCCGGAAATCAACAGCCGGCACTGACGGGCCAAGAGCGGCTGCTCTCCGAATATCCAAAGGTGGGCGCCGCGCCGACTCTGTTCCAGTGCCGCCTCCACCTTTTGTTGCTGCAGTTCCCACTGCAGTTCACAAAGGTGCTTCAGCGAGTCCTTATAATCCCCGTCCATGGCAATCCACTTGCACCGTTGCGTCGCCGGACTCATCGCATACACGCCGATCGTCAGATCACCTTCCAGATGTCGCCTGACCGTCCCCGCCGCCAGACTGGGCGCCTCGCCGTTTTTTCCGGCCTTAGGCCGGAAATAGTAATAGCGGCCGCTTTCTGCGTGCGGCCGCATTGATTGGAGAACGTAGGCACGCCGATTCACGAACAGCTGCCAATAGTTCTCCACATTTGAGGAAGTTGCCTGATAACGCTTGGGCATAGCGGCTTCTCGTTTCGTCCTGCTCTTTCATAACCCGAATTCAAAACCCGCGCAAATGAACCGGCCAGGCTGTCGGTCAGCTCTCAATTCGGCGGTCATACCTCCGTTCAAGCAGCCACGGGCGCTGCGCCAGCACGGTCAGTTGGTGCGTCCGTTCCAGTACCTCGTATTCGGCCAGACTGTAGCCACCCCATTTCTGGTCGTTGAAGTCCACTAGGTAGAACACCCCGTTCTTGCGGTCGAATACATAGACTGCACCCGACTCCGGATCGTCCGGGACCAGGGT
>JAUTWX010000544.1 GCA_030838385.1 Acidobacteriaceae bacterium | reverse complement strand
ACCAAGGCGCAGATGCACAGGACAAGAACGGCTCCGCCGAGGACGAGGGGATCGAAGCGGCTTATCCCATAGAGCTGGTGCGCCAGCGCACGGCCGGAGAGCAGGGCGAGTGGAATGCCGATGCAGAGTCCCATCCCCACCTGCGAGAACGCTCCGCCAAGAACCATGCTGACGACGTTTCCACGATTGGCGCCGAGAGCCATGCGGATGCCGATCTCGCCGGTGCGGCGCGTCACGTTGTAGGCCGTCACCCCATACAGACCAATCGATGCCAGCAGCAGCGCAAGCAGGCTGAAGAGGCCGGTGAGCCGCGCGATGAGTCTTTGCTGATTGAACTGAACGGCCACCTGCTCGCTGTAGCTCTTCACATCGTCGAGAGAGAGGTTAGGATTGATGCCGGCGAGAACCTGGCGAAGCGAATTCTCGTAGCTCTCCGGAGCGCCGGCCACACGGAGCTGAATGGACTGGGCGTACAGAGTGCCCGTTTCCAGCCGTTGATAGCCGGAAGGCTGGTACTGAGTGGTCTGGGCGAAGGGCACAAAGAACATGGGAGGCGGCGTGGCAGCCGGACTCCGGTACTTTGTGTTCCTGACCACACCGACGATCTCGTAATCGTAGCCGTGTCCCGGCAGTGAAAGGCCAATGTGCTGCCCAATCGCATCCTGTCCTGGGAAGAATCTGCGCGCGAAGGCTTCGTCGACGACCGCTACATGCTGCGACGCCTGCGTGTCCTGCCGCGTAATGGGGCGTCCACGCAGCAGTGGAGTGCCGATCGTCTCAAAATAGTGAGGACTTACACGGGAAAAGCCAACGTCGACATTCCCGATCCAGGTGTCGGAACGTCCTCCAATGGATATGTCGAGACTAATGCAGCAAAGGTTTTGCGGACTGTTGAGCGAAAGACTCGCGCTGCGCACACCGGGAAGGCTCTCCAGCCGATCCTGCACCTGTTCATACAACGCCGGAAGCTGCCCGGGTCGATATCCGGCAGCCTTGAAGTTGATGTTTGCCAGAAGCCGGCCCTGCGTTTCAAAACCAAGGTCTGCCTTTTCCAGGTTGCTCAGGCTCTGAGTGACTAGTCCCGCGACCGCCAGAAGCACGACAGAAAGAGCCGCCTGCACAACCACCAGCACCTGTTGCGGCCGCGACACACGCGTCGTGCTGCTTCGGCTACTTCCGCGAAGGCCATCCGACGGATCGGCATGGGTGCCGATCCATGCCGGCGCAACCCCGAACACAACGCCGGTGAAGATGCATAGCAGGAACGCAAAAGCCAGGACGGGCAGAGAAGGAGCGGGGTTGACAGGAATGTAAGTTGCGCCACGGAAGGCAATCAACACAATCGCCCGCGTTCCGGCGTACGCGAGCAGCACTCCAGCCGCGCCGCCCATCAGCGAGAGCAATATGCTCTCCGTCAGCACAGCGCGTATTAAACGCCAACGCGTGGCGCCGAGCGACAAGCGCAGCGCCGTCTGATGCTGGCGTGCCGCGCTGCGTGCCAGCAGCAGATTGGCTAGGTTCGCGCACGCGATCAGCAATACCAGGAGCGCTCCGACTACCAGAAGGTAGAGTCCGTTCTTCGAGTCGCTGCGGAATGGAGAGATGCCGGTGCCGCCTGGCGTCAATTGAATATGCTGATTCGCGATCTTTTGCTCGGCATCATCCGTTCGGCCCTGCCCACGCAGCCAGTGCTGCAGGTCCGTCGAGAGCTGCGATTGCACCTGCGCCGGCATCACCCCAGGCCTGAGTCTGCCAATGACATAAAGCCACGCGTCGCCGGAGGAGTTCAGGAGGGACTTCACTCCTTCTCCCTCAAACGCGGGCTCCTGGCTGAGCGGAATCCACAATGCAGGCGGATAGGCGGTGAATCGGTCGCCGAGGAAACCTTGAGGTGCGATGCCAACCAGCGTCACCGGCAGCCCGTTGACCAGCAACGTCGAGCCGACAATCGAGGGATCGGCAGCATAGTCCTGCTGCCATGCGCGGTAGCCCATCACAGCTACCCCTGGCGCCGCCGCTCGATCATCGGAAGGGCTGATCAGACGGCCAATGGTGGGCTGGAGCCCCAGAGTCGCGAAGTAGTTGCCGGAGACGTATTCGCCGTTGATTGTCTGTGCGCTCTTCGAGGAATCTGCGCGTCGAATGTTGAAGGAGGGCGTATTGCCGGAGAAGGCGGCCATCTGTTCGAAGGACGGATTCGTATCGCGCAGGTGCTTGTAGAAGGGATAGTCGAAGGTGCCCCACGAACCCTCGAGGCCGCCCCACTCGCAGCAATAGTATTCCCCTTCGCCGATGCGGTAGAGATGCTGCGGGTCGGCGATCGGCAACTGCTTGAGCATTACCGCATGCACCAGCGTGAAGATTGCAGTATTGGCGCCGATGCCCAGCGCCAGCGTGAGCAGCGCGACGATGGAAAATCCAGGACTCCGCAGCAACTGGCGCATGCCGTAGCGAACGTCATGCCACAAGGACTCCGCCGCCGCTTCCCATCCGGAAGAGCGCACCTTCTGCTTCACGGACTCCGTGCTGCCCATCTCCACGCGCGCAGCGCGCATGGCGTGGGCATAACTCATGCCGCCGCGCATCTTGTCCTGCGTCGACGCTTCGAGATAGCCATTCAACTCCTCATCCATCTCGGTGTTGCGTTGATCCTTATGCAACAGCGCGTGCAGTCCGCTGAGAAAACGTTGCAATGGCGTCACAGGTGGCCTCCGTCACAATTCCAGCATCAGGCTTCCAGGATTCGGGCAATGGCGGCGATCTGGCGTCCCCACTCTCGGGTTTCGTCCTTCAGTGCTTTCCGTCCGCTGTCGGTGAGGAGGTAATACTTGGCCCGGCGGTTGTTCTCCGTCGCCCGCCACTCCGCCTTGATACGTCCCGCGCGTTCCAGCCGGCTCAGGGCAGGGAACAGCGACCCCGGGTTTACGCAGAAGACGCCGTTGCTGATCTGCTCGATCCGGATGGCGACACCGTACCCATGCATCGCTTCGAGTGCGAGTGTCTTCAGAATGAGCATCTCGAGTGTGCCCTGGACTAGATCACTGGATTTTCCTGCCATTGTGTTCGCTCTCTCCTCTAGGCAATCAAGGGGAATAATGAGCGCGGTCCTCTAGATTGTCAAGATGTGAAGATTTTCTCCCAATCGTTCTGCGGCAGGCGAAATCTCGGCAAGCAGGTCATCCGCGTCTACAGAGCCGCCGGTAGGCCACCATGCCGGTCAGTTCAAATCGTGGCCTCCGCTCGCCAGTAAAGGCCGAACTGCCTTAAACTGACAGGTTATGGCTGCCACCGAGATCTCCACTGTCATCCTTCCGCTTGCCCCCAGCGGCGAATTCCGCAATGAGCCTTTCGTCGACTTCAAGTCGAGCGCGAACGAGCACGCCATGAAGGCTGCGCTTGAACGCGTACGCGGCATGTTGGGACACGAGTACGAACTGGTGATTGGCGGCGAGCGCGTGCGCGCTGCGAACAAGTTCCGGTCGCTCAATCCAGCGAAGCCCGCGCAGGTGGTGGGTATTCATCAGGAGGCCGGCGCCGAGCATGCTGAACAGGCGATCGTCGCCGCCCTCAAGGCCTTCGAGACATGGCAGTTCGTTTCGCCGGAGCTGCGTGCTTCACTGCTGCTCCGCGCCGCCGCGCTTATTCGCGATCGCAAGTTCGAGTTCTGCGCGTGGCTCACCTATGAAGTCGGCAAGAACTGGGGGGAGGCCGATGCCGATGTGGCAGAGACCATCGACTTCCTCGAGTTCTACGCCCGCGAAGCCCTGCGCCTTGCAAACGCCGAACCACCCATCCAGTATCCCGGCGAGCGCAACCGGCTCCTCTACATCCCGCTTGGCGTCGGCGCGGTCATTCCGCCCTGGAATTTCCCCTTCGCCATCATGGCCGGCATGACTGCCGCGGCCATCGTCTGCGGCAACACCGTCGTCGTCAAACCCTCCACTGATGCGCCTACCATCGCGGCACGCTTTCTCGATGTGCTTGAAGAGGCCGGCATGCCACCCGGCGTCGTGAACCTGTGCCAGGGCGGTCCTGCCGTTGGCCGCGCGCTGGTTGAGCACCCGAAGACGCGCTTTATCGCCTTCACCGGCTCGAAAGCTGTGGGCCTCGAGATTCACGAGCGCGCCGCGAAGACGCAGAAGGGCCAGCTCTGGATCAAGCGCACTGTGCTCGAGATGGGCGGCAAGGACTCCATCATCGTCAGCTCCGACGCCGACATCGATGCTGCCGTCGAAGGTGTTGTCGCGTCCGCATTTGGCTTCAACGGACAAAAATGTTCTGCCTGCTCCCGTGCCATCGTCGAAGATCCCATCTATGACGCCTTTCTCGAACGCATTGAAGCACGCGTCGCGCAGATCAAGGTCGGCGATCCCGTCCAGAACGTCTATATGGGTCCGGTAGTGAACGAAACCGCGATGAAGAGGGTCCTTAACTACATCGAGATCGGCAAGGGAGAAGGCCGCGTTGTCTCTGGTGGCAAGCGCGTCGAGAATGCGGATGGCGGCTATTACGTTCAGCCCACCGTCGTTGCGGATGTTGCGCCGACAGCACGCATCGCGCAGGAAGAGATCTTCGGCCCCGTGCTGGCAGTCATCCGCGTGAACAACTTTCTAGAAGCGCTCGACGTTGCAAACAACACGGAGTATGGTCTCACCGGTTCGGTCTACACCGAAGACCGCCGCAAGCTCGACCACGCCAGCCGCGCCTTCCGGGTTGGCAATCTCTACTTCAACCGCAAGAGCACCGGCGCGATGGTCGGCGCGCATCCTTTCGGTGGTTTCAACATGTCCGGCACGGACTCTAAGGCCGGTGGCCCGGATTATCTCTTGCTCTTCACTCAGGCTAAGTCGGTCGCTGAGAAGCTGCGGTAGTTCGGTTTCACAAAGGGCTGTCCAACTGGACGCCCGTCTTACTTGAGCGCAACCTGTTTCGCCGTGGTCTCCGGCATCGCGGCGTCGAGAAATTCGCTGACCATCGGCACCACCCATGCGGCTCGGGTCATCAGCGCCATGTGATCAGTGCCGGGGAGCACGGCGAGCTGCGCGTGGGGAAGAAGCCGGAACGTCTCTACGGCATGTTCGGGGCGCATCACGTCGGCGTCGCCCACCATGACGAGCGTTGGCGCAGTGATGCCGCGGATCGCTTCCGCGGGGATGTTCTCAAACGTGCGCATGCGCTGCACGCATTTGTCGAAAAAGCTCTGCAGGTTCTCCGGGTGCGGCGCGACTGCGAGATACGCCTCCCGCAGTTCCTTCGGCATGCTCTCCAGCGTGGCGCTGGGGAACCCGTCCCAGAACCAGGGATAGCTGCTGCCTTCCCGCTGAAAGAAGCCGGATGCCACCACGAGCTTGCGCACAGCTTGCGGATGCCGAATCGCCACCTGCAGCGCGATCGTGCCGCCGTTGCTGAAACCGAAGAGGTCCGCCTGGGCTATCTCCAGATGTTGGAGCAGTGCCGCGGTGTCCTCCGCCGACTGCACGAAGCTGAACGGGCGGTCGGCAATGTCCGCCGTGTGCCCGAAACCCTGTTGCTCGAACGCAATGACCTGGCGATCGCGCGCGAGCGCCGGCAGCAGGTGGCCAAACGACGTCCGAATAGTGTCGCCGCCTCCGTGCAACAGCACAAGGGGCGGATGCGTGCGGTTCGCTGCACCGTGGATCTCGTAATACATTTTGAGACCATTCACGGGCGCGTAGCCGGTTTGTGTTTTCATTTGCATTCTCCCTGTTCGCTCGCGCAGGCCTGCAGCACCCGGCCCACGCCGGATGCTCGCAGGTGATCGCCGCCAGAACGAGTGGGCCACTCTTCGATGTGTAATGTGCGAATGACTGTTACAAGTATTCGCCCAGCCGGTCCATCGTGTCGTTCAGTCCCTGGACCGCGCCGAATACCTTCACCACCTGATCGCGCTCTGCGGCGGACGGGAAGATCATCCGCAGCGACACCTCAGTCTTGGTACCCTTCTCGCGAAACTCCACGATCACCCGATGAGTGTGGATATCATCGTCTTCTTGACCTCCGCTGGTCGTGTAGATGATGCGCTCCGGTATCTCGACCTCTTCATAGCGAATCTCGTTCGGATAGCTCCTGCCATCGGGTCCATGCATGGTGTATTTCCACACGCCCCCGGCCTGCGCCTCCATTGAGTAGGTGGTGGTGCTGAAGCCGCGTGGTCCCCACCACTGCCCGATTGCCTCCGGATCGATCCATGCTGCGAAGACGCGGTCTCGTGGCGCATCGAAGATGCGGTTGATTGCCATCTCCCGGTCGCCAACAAGCCGCGCACGTTCCAGGTTTGCAACTGCTGCTGCCATGTCATCTCCTCCATGTTCCGCTGCGAATGTTGCTTTCAAACCGTGACGGCCAGAAGCGCCTCGAGCCGGTCGAAATTCTCCTCGTTGCCCTGCGCGACGTATCGTCTGGATCTCGCGCACTCCGCCACAGTAGGGAAGAGCATCGAAAACGGATCGCCGTCCCCACACCTTCTTCGGCAAACTCCGCCGTTGCCAGAAAGCCATGCACGGGAGCGAGATGCCTGAACACGATGCGCTTCGGCTGCACGATCTCCACGAAGACGCTCTCGTTCGGAAAGTGGGCGCCGTCCGGCGAATGCATGATGAACCGCCACACACCACCCGGCCGCAGATCGAACTCATAAAACGTATTGCGAAAGCCCCGGGGACCCCACCATCGCGCAAGCAGGATGGGGTTCGTCCATGCCTGCCATACCTCTTCGCGCTCCGCACTCACGATGCGCGTAGTGACGATTTGGCGATCTTCCATGTGCTCGATCAATTGGTCCTCCTTCGGCGCGGCTTCCGCGCGTCAGTGTCCGGCGTCTTTCCCGTGGCGGGCCGTTGTTCCTCTCGTTCCTTGACGGTGCGCAGATATTCATTCAGCCGATCGAAGCTCTCCGTCCAGAATTGCTCGTAGTACGCCACCCAGTCGGCCACCGTCTTCAGGGCTTCCGGATGCAGTCGGCACGGTCTTCGCTGCGCGTCGCGCCCGCGCGCGATCAGCCCTGCGCGCTCCAGTACTTTGAGGTGTTTGGATACCGCCGGCTGGCTCATCGCGAAGGGTGCGGCGAGATCGTTGACCGTCACCTCGCCCGACGCCAGCCGGGCCAGGATAGCCCTGCGGGTAGGATCGGCGAGAGCTCCAAAGATCGCGTCCAGTCTGTCAGCGTCCATAATCAAACCAATCGGTTATATAACCTAATGGTGTGATACAGCAGGACGGCTTCGCCTGTCAACCATCAACTGAGGAAAATCCGAGGGTCGCGGGCGCGAAGTCTTGACGTTGCCCGGAGGCCCGCAGATCCGCAGACATCACCCTCCGGGCTGGGCACTGGCGCAAAAACAAAAGCCCTCCTTGCGGAGGGCTGTTTTGAAGGGCCGAAGTGCTGCTCTGTGCGCTTTTTGATCTTATGCGCTGCGCATCTGTAATGTGCTGGTGGCCGCCTGGATGCCATTCGCCGCTGGCGCCGCTGCGGGCAGGCCACTCACCGCTTCTGCCGCTGCGGCGGCAAGGATGCGGTGATGAATCGTAAAGAGTGCGAGTTCCAGCCGGTCGGAGACGCCGGTCTTGTCGTAGACCGAGCGCAGATAATTTTTGATGACCTGCTCCGTGGTGCCCAGCCGCTGCGCGATCTCCTTGTTCTTGCAACCCTGCACAATCAGGGCAACGATCTTCATCTCTTTCGGTGTCAAGCGGTCGCGTACGCGCGCCCCTACCGAGTCTTCGTCTTCGTTGTGGGCGGAATCGGCAGGACGCTGCACGCAGGTCAGCCCGTGAACCACCTTGTGCACGCAGTCCACCAGCGCTGCGCCGGTCGTGTTGCGATAGACCACGCCACGCACACCCTGGGCGGTGTAGGAGGAAGCCGACTCGCCGTTCTCCGCGATCACCACGCTGCGGCTGCCGGCGGTCTTGATCCGGTTCATGAAGTCAGCCATGTCCGGCCGAAGGGCGGACGCGAAGACCACAATCGAAGAGCGGTAGGTGTCCACTGCCAGCACCATCCGCGCCATGTCGCTACACTGTGCGGCTACGCGGAAGTCCTCTTCGCTCGCCAGCACCTTTGCGATGCCTGCGCGGAAGATCGCCTGATTGTCACCGAGAATGATCTTATTCATTGCGCCTCTTTTGCTAAGCCCCTTTGCCGAAAGATTAGAGTGCGCAACTCACGTATCCACTCCGGTTGAAGACAATAGTCTCGGACAAGAGTTTCGTCTCTTTAACTTCCCACAACGGATGCGCTGTCACCAAGGCTTATCGGCAGATTTCGGTAAATCTTCTCTGTGCTGCTCGTGAACTGCTGGCTGGACGCTCGCTTGTATTCACCGGCCGCGGGTCGTCCTATTGCCATTTTTGCTGCAATGTTGCCCCTTAAAGATCGGCGATAGACCCAGTAGCGACAACCCCACGATAGTGTTACGGGCGTGTGGCTGGCGCTATAAAACGCTTTGACATCCATCGCATCCTGCGTGTTTTCAACGCCCGTGACGCGCATCCTTTGCAATGCGCCTCGCCCCTACAACGGCCATCGCAGCCGCGCTGCAACGTCTGCCGTCGAAGCACTACACTAAAGA
>JAUTWX010000540.1 GCA_030838385.1 Acidobacteriaceae bacterium | reverse complement strand
TGCGGCACGAGCACCAGTTCAATGGATCGAATCTGTAGGTTTAAACTGATCCACGACCAGCTACAGCTCGATGTTGATCAGGTCGGAGGTGTGATCCGAGTGGTCGCCGTGCGGGTCGGTCATCCTGGTCTGCGGGGCGCGCCAGTGATCGATGTAGGAGATCTGGTGGACGCAGGAGACGGTGCAGTTGGGCGCGCAGGTCTTCTCCGTCAGGAACTCGCGGTCCAGATCGGCGTGCGTGTAGTCCGCGAGCGGCGTGCCAGGGAAGCCGCGCTGCTGCGAGCAGTAGTGCACCAGGCCCTGTTCGCAGATGTAGAGGTAGCGTGAGCCGGCACGACAGCGCCAGTCGTTGGGCTCGCCGTTGGCGATGGCTTCCTGAAAGTGGTTGAAGCGCGAGTAGTTCTTTTTCTCGAGCTTCGTCATCTCGTAGTAAACGCGGCGCTCCTCGCCGCCCAGCGGCTTGAGCTGGCCGCTGCCGTCGTGAATGATGCCGATGGTTGAGGTGAAGCCCAGCTCGAGTGCGCGATGGCCGATGGTGAGCGCGTCCTGCGGATTCTTGATGCCGCCGCCCACAACGGAGTTGATGTTGATGTGGAACTGGGCGTACTGAGCCAGGAACTGCAACTTCTTGTCGAGAACCTTCAGGCTCTTCTTCGAGATCTCATCGGGCTGCACGTTGTCGATGGAGATCTGCATGTGGTCGAGACCGGCATGGTTTAGACGCTCGATTCGATCCGGCATCAGAAAGTAGCCATTGGTGATCATGCCGGCGAGGCGCCCGTGGTGACGAATGCGCGCAATGATCTGGTCCAGATCGGGATGGGTGAGCGGTTCGCCGCCCGAAATGGTGATGATGCTGGTGCCGAGGCGGGCGAGATGGTCGATACGGCGAAGCATCTCGTCGAGCGGCACGGGCTCGGAGACCTTGTCGTACTCGTTGCAGTAGGCGCAGGAGAGATTGCAGAAGCGCATGGGCACGATCTGCGCCATGACGACGTGATGGGTGGAGGCCAGCGCGTGTCCTACGATGCCGAGCTCCCGCAACTTGCGGCTCGCAGCTTTGACCCGGCTCTTGGGGCGGGTGGGAATCGGTTGGGTGGTGGCAGTGGCGGACATGCGGGTAGCCCGATTATATCGGGCGGCCGGCGAAGAGCGCTCCGCACGCGTGCCTGCGACCTTAGCTTTTAGAGCGAATAGCGATCCAGCGATTCTCGAAGCTTTCGTAACTGTTCCGGTATCACGAGCTCGGACTGCGTGATGCGCGCGTCCACCGTGATGGCCAGCGTGAGCACCTTGCGGTTGCGCAGCACCAGGATGGCTACAGGGTGCCCGGCGTTGGTGCGGAGCGTCTGAAGCCAGTCGGCGGCGGTTTCGAGCGGCATGCCGTTCGCGGTGACGATGATGTCGCCGGCGTCGAGCCCGGCATTGGCGGCGGGACTCTTGTCCTCCACACTGCGGACCAGGAGGCCATTGCCGGCGCTAACGCCGAAGAACTTCGCGAGCTGCGGGGTAATCGGCTCAACTTCGGCCCCCACGTAGGCCTGCGTGTCAGTGTCGCTATCGGGGGGTGTGCCGTCACCCGCATAGCTGTGCTGCGCGGCGAAGCCCTGCACCATGGGGGCGGGCTCCGGGATGGGGACATGGAAGTGATGTGCCCAGGCGTGCTGCACCAGCGCTGTGCGGTCGGCGAGCTGGAGGTGCAGACGCTCGATTTTGGCGTTGTGGACGACCTGGAGGTCGATGAACTTGCCGACAGGCATGTCGCGGAGCAGGCGGCTGAGGGTGGCGGCGTCGGTGACGAGCTGCCCGTTGATGGCCTGGATGACGTCTCCTGTATGAACGCCGGCCTTGGCGGCAGGGGCATCGTGGTCGAGTGAGACGACCTCGGCGCCGCTGGAGATAGCGAGCTTCTCCTTCTGCGCGCGGGCGGGATCGACATCGCGCACATTGACGCCCAGATAGCCCTGCGATGCGGCAGCGAGGACAAGGCGCGCGTTGCTTTCGACGATGGCTTGGGGAAGCTGGGCCGGAACGGGAGACGGCGCGATGGCGGCTTGCATGGCGAAGGTCGCCGGGGAGAGTGCTGTCGAAGCCCAGAGTACGGTGCTCAGGGTTGTGGTCGACAGGAGAATGGATGTGTGGCGGTAAAGCATGGGAAACACAAGCTCCTTGAGTGGAGACGAGTACAAGAGCGGATTCCCTTTTTATGCCTGTCCAGTCTGTTGCAATGCGGCCCTTGTAGGGGAAGAACCGCGCCGCCCATGCTGACTCCGGCGTACATCCAGGGAATCCGTTCTACGGCCTGTAACTGAGACGGACGAGCAAGGCGAAGGTCATGCCCTGCGGCAGAACCTTAACGTATTGGAGCGATGGTTGGCTAGATCTACGGATTACTGGACTGGCGGCATCTGCTCCAGCATGGTGCGGGAGACGGTGCGCAGCAGCGGGTTGCCATCGTGGGTGGCGACGTTCTGGAGGACCTGCTGGACGCTGGAGTCGGCCGCGACGGGAGCGAGCATCCGGATGGCCTGGGCGCGGATCTGTGGGTCGCCATCGTCGAGGACGGCTTCAAGCACGGCATCGCGGACGTGCATGTCCTCAGCCAAATAGGGAGCGAGGCCGCCGAGCGCCTGCTGGCGCACGTTGGGGTGAGGATCGTAGCGCAGGGCGACCATCAGGGCGCTGCGCAGGCTGCCATCAGCGGCGCAATCCCCGGTTGTGCCGCCGCCGGTCACGCTGCAGGTATGGGCGAGCAGGCCGAGTGCGGCGTTCTGTACCGAGGTGTTGAGCGGCGCGCGGGTGCCGACCAGCAGCAGGGTACGGATGACGGGGTCGTCGGCGGGGCCGATAGCGGCGCTGGGCACCAGCCGGCTGTATTCCACGCGGACCATGCCAGTTGCGGCGTCCTGGGTGACACCGGTGACAGCGGCGATGGGCTGGGTGCCGGGATCCACCCAGGCCGGTGTGGCCGCGGGCGGATGCGCGAGCTTGAATCCCGCAAAGCCCAGGGCGGCACCGGCGAAGAGCATGGTGGCGGCGGCGAGCGGTGCCGTCCGCAGCAGGCGGAGATCGGTCCCGAGCGAGCGGCGGAAGTGGGTGAACCAGGAGTCGGGAGGAGCCTGCTCCAGGGCTTCGTCGATCTTGAGCCGGGTCTGGGCGATCAGATTGGGCGAGGGCTCGCGGACGGGCAGGATCGCCATGGCGCTCGAGAGGGCGCGGGTGACTTCGAGCTCATCGCGGCAGTCGGCGCAGCCGGCCAGGTGCTGCTCCAGCCGGTGGCAGGCCTCGTCGCTGAGCTCGCCGTAGAGCAGCAGTGTGATCTGCTCGTGGGCTGCGTCGCAGCTCAAAGTGCCGTCATGGCTAGGCCAGGTCATCGGATCACCGTCATGAGATCACGGGGCTCATCACCGCACCTGTCGATGAAGCGCTCACCGCACAACCGCCAGGCTGGCGCGTAGCTTCTTGGTGGCGCGGAAGAGGGTGTTCTTGGCCGTCTCTTCGGTGGTGTTGAGCATCTCGCCGATGGTGCGCAGGCGCAGGCCCTGATAGTGCTTCAACTCGAAGACCATGCGCTCGCGTGGGGTCAGCTTGTCGAGAGCGGTGGCGATCTTCGCGCCCAGCTCCTTGCGCTCCAGCTCGCGGCCGGGGTTGGCGGAGGCGCGCTCGTCGGAGACCATGCTGAGCAGGTCCAGCTCATCGCCGGAGGAGTCCATGACGACGGCCGGGTCCTCGCGGCGGGTCTTGCGGCGGCGCATCAGGTCCAAGCAGAGATTGGTCACGATGCGGTAAATCCAGGTGTAGAAGGAGCACTCGAAGCGGAAATTCCCGAGGTAGCGGTAGGCCTTGAGG
>JAUTWX010000496.1 GCA_030838385.1 Acidobacteriaceae bacterium | reverse complement strand
CATCGTGAACGCGGTTGGGAAGCTCGGCGTATATGACGTGGTCCTCAGCGTCATGGAATACGCCTTCATTGGCGGCAGCATGGGCTCGGTCGTCGGCGAAACCATTGCGCGGGCCATCGATCGATCGCTCGCCTCGCGGCGCCCGCTCATCATCGTCTCCGCCTCCGGCGGCGCGCGCATGATGGAAGGCATAGCCAGCCTGATGCAGCTCGCGAAAATCTCCAGCGGCCTGGCCGCGCTCGATGACGCCGGCGTCCCCTACATCTCCGTGCTCACCGACCCCACCACCGGCGGCGTCACCGCCAGCTTCGCCATGCTGGGCGACCTCAACATCGCCGAGCCCGGCGCGCTCATCGGCTTCGCCGGCCCCCGCGTCATCGAGCAGACCATCCGCCAGAAGCTCCCCGAAGGCTTCCAGCGCTCCGAGTTCCTGCTGGAGCACGGCATGCTCGACGCGGTCGTCCCGCGCCAGGAGCTCAAGAGCTACATCGACCGAGCCCTCTCCTTCATGACCGCCGCCGCTTAGCCGTCGGAGAAGAATGACACTCATCGCGGCTTTTAGAACGCCTGAAGGAGTCGCCATCTGCGCAGACACCAAGAGACGGTGTATCTGCCGAATGAGAACGGCATCGTTCAGGAATATCGCAAGACGGTTCAAAAGATCGCACCGCTGGCCTTTGGCGACCTCCAGCTAATCATTGCCGGGAGCGGGAATGCGGATTTGATCGATGCATTCACGCTTGTCATTTCTCGTCAGTTTTCCAGAGAGAAGTCTCCAGAAACAATTCAAAGAGCACACAGCGTTATAGAGAGACAGCTAAAGAAGTTTTATCGCGACGACATTTCAGTGGCCGATAACAAGGACTTCAAGGTTTTTATAGCCGCTTTTTGTCTGAAGACGCGTCAACATCTGATATGTCATCTGATATGTCATCGGGTCAGCGAAGATGTAGAGGTCATGGTGACACCAAACGTGAGCGACCAAAGGAAGCGAACCCAATCACCCGCGCCAACGGCGCCGTTGCCCGGACGGCCAGTCCCGTAAACTGAAGAACATGCTCTACACCGAGGCAGTCGACCGCCTGCAGGCGCTGGGCGCGGAGTTGCACACCGCTCCCGGCCAGCCGCGGCGCAAGTTCGAGCTTGCCCAGATGCGCACCCTCATGGCTGCGCTTGGCGATCTGCAGCAGCGCTTTCGCTCCATCCTCATCGCGGGCACCAATGGCAAAGGCTCAACCGCCTCCACGCTCGCCAGTATTCTCGCAGCCTCTGGGCTGCGCACCGGCCTCTACACGTCGCCGCACCTTGTCCGTGTCAACGAGCGCATTCAGCTCCTCTCACACACACTCGGTACAGCCCATGAAGTGACCGACACCCTCATCCCCGACGATGACTTCAGCCGGCACCTCGAAGCTGTCATTCACGCCGCCGAGCGGCTCGTCTCTGAGGGCAAGCTGCCCGGTCCACCCAGTTTCTTCGAGACCGTCACCGCAATGGCCTTTCTACACTTCGCCGGATCGCAGGAAAATGCCGCGCCGGTTGACATCGCAGTGCTCGAAGTCGGTCTCGGCGGACGGCTCGACGCCACCAATATCGTCGAGCCCGTGCTCTCCATCATTACCGACATCTCGCTTGACCACACCGAGTGGCTGGGCCACACCGTCACCGAGATCGCGCGCGAAAAAGCCGGCATCCTGCGCCAGAATGGTGTGCTGGTCACACTGCCGCAGCACCCTGAAGCCAACCAGGCCATCGGCGAAGCCGCCATCGCCCTCAACGTGCGCGGCGTGGACGCGACGGCCGCGCTGCCATACAACACAACAGCAGTTACAAATACGCGCAATCGTTATCCGCTGGATATCGGGCCATTGCATATCGAAGTAGATTCGCCGCTCGCCGGCCAGCATCAGCAACGCAACATCGCGCTCGCGATCATGGCCGCGCTCGAATTACGTAACTTTTATAGTTACAATATCAATGCGGATGCCATCGCTGCCGGCATCCGCCAGACCCACTGGCACGCTCGCCTGGAGAAGCTGAACCACAACGGCCGCTCCATCCTGCTCGATGTGGGCCACAATCCCGCCGGCGCCTGGACCCTCCGCGCCGCCATCGCCGCCGATAGACAGCCGCCCCGCAACATCATCTTCGGCTGTCTGGAAGACAAGCCAGTG
Organism: Acidobacteriaceae bacterium; assembly: GCA_030838385.1. Classification (GTDB taxonomy): domain Bacteria; phylum Acidobacteriota; class Terriglobia; order Terriglobales; family Acidobacteriaceae; genus KBS-83. The sequence goes on along the minus strand of JAUTWX010000496.1, from coordinate 12,929 downwards.
GAGGAACTCGCCCAGATCCTCTTTCCGCTCTTCGATCGCGTGTTGCTGGTGGCGGTCCCCTCGCCGCGTGCTGCTTCGGGCCAGCGTCTTCTCGCCGCCGCGCAATCCGTCGGTGCCTCCGCTACACTCGAGCCCAACCTTGCTACCGCCCTGACCGCATTGATCAACGAGAATGCCGTCATTACCGGTTCCGTGTACCTGGTCGGCGAGGCCCGCGCCCTCCTGATGACTCAAGGATGGACCTCCAATGCCGGCTGACACGGAAACCACTCTCCCCACGCTGCCACCGCGCCAGTTCACCGTAAAAGAGCGCGTCATATCGAACCTCGTGCAGGCACCGATCTTCTTCAGCGCTACCGCCGCCTTTGGCACCGTCTCGCTGCTCGCCTCTCTGACCGAAAAGGACGGCCGCCGCCAGCACCGCATCGCCCGCGCCTGGGCCAGGTGCTCGCTTGCCATCGCCGGCTCACCCATCCACGTCACCGGGCTCGACGTCCTCCACCATCACCCGGTCGCGGTCTATGCCTCCAATCACCTCTCCTATATGGACACGCCGGCCATCTTCGCCGCCCTGCCATTCCAATTCCGCATTCTTGCGCGGAGCGACCTCTGGAAGCTGCCTTTTATCGGCTGGCACCTCAAGCGCTCAGGCCAGATTCCGGTTGCTGTCGATAACCCGCGCGCCTCCATTGCCAGCCTGACCAATGGCGTCCGCGCCCTCAAGGCCGGCATGCCGCTCTTCGTCTTTCCCGAGGGCGGCCGCTCCCGCAATGGCCAGCTTGGCCCATTCATGAGCGGTCCAGCCTACATGGCCATCCGCGCCGGCGTACCCATCATCCCCATGGCCTTGGTCGGCACCTATGAGCTGCTGCCCATCCATACCCGCCACTTCAGCCCGCGGCCGTTGGAGCTACGCATCGGCGCTCCGATCGCCACCACCGGCCTCAATGCTCGGCAGTCCGAAGCGTTGACCGCGCAGTTGCGGCAAGCGATAGAAGAGCTCCGCATTGCCCCTCCATCCAGTTACTGAGAGAGAGCCGTCCATGCCCAAGCCCCGCATCCTTATTCCCGAGCCCACTTCCAATGACGCCGAATACAACCAGCGCAGCTGGGCACAGTACGCCGCCGCCGTGGAGCAGGCCGGCGGTATCCCAGTCGCCGTTCCGCTTCACGCCACACAGGAGGAGCAGGCCCAGCTCATCGCAGATGCGCAGGGTGTGGTGCTGCCGGGCAGCCACGCGGATGTGAATCCGGAGAAGTTCGGCGAGCCACTCGATCCCCGCTCCACCCCGGCCGACCCGCTCCGCGAAGCCGCGGACGAGCTGCTGCTCCAGGACGCCTTCAACCTGCAGAAACCCATCTTCGGTATCTGCTACGGAATGCAATCCATGAATGTTTGGCGGGGCGGCTCGCTCGTCCAGCATCTGGAGACTGCCGTGAACCACACGCCCGGCCGCCATATCGCCGAGGCTCATCCGGTGGCTGTCGTTCCCGGCACTCTTCTCGCGGATCTCGTCGCGACAGCACAATCCTCCGAATCTCCCGTCCTGGTCAACTCCAGTCACCACCAGGCGGTGGCCCGCGTCGGTGACCAGCTTCAGCCCGTCGCCATCAGCCCACTCGATGGAACCGTCGAGGCCCTCGAAGCAGCCCAAGGGACGTCCCGAACACCCTTCGTTCTCGGCGTCCAGTGGCATCCGGAACGGACCTTCGACTCCAGCCCACTCTCGCGCGAGCTGTTCCGCGCCTTTATCGAAGCCGCCGACGCCTGGAAACCGCAGCCCAACGGTCCCGCTGAATAAATGCCGATCACGGCGGGGCAGGTAGAAGAAGCCGCACTCCGTTGGGGCCTCTCCGAGGTAGTGGAGGGAGTCTCGGATGCCCTCTCCGCCTACGGCAATCTCCTGCTGCACTGGAATACCCGGCTTTCACTGACCGCCATCCGCGACGAGAGAGAACTCATCGAACGCCACCTGATGGAGGGCGTTTTCGCCGCGGCACATCACCCCGCGGCATCTGCGGTTCTCGATTTCGGTTCCGGAATGGGTATCCCTGGCATCCCCATCGCGCTATGCCGCGGCGAGGTCCACGTAACATTGGCGGAATCGCAGCAGAAGAAGGCCTCTTTCCTTCAGGAGGTCATTCGGACTGTACAGCCCGGTGCCTCTGTCTACGCCGGACGCGCGGAGACGCTCACACCCGGCAGCTTTGACGCGGTATGGATGCGCGCCGTCGAGAAGAGTGCACTGATGCTGCCTATGGCAGCCGCCCTCGTTGCTCAGGGTGGCTCCTTATGCCTGCTCGGGACCTCAACTCCGCCGAAGGCCTCCGCCTTTGTCGACTGGCAGTGGAAAACCCTGCCTATCCCCGGGAGCAAAGACCGCGTTTTGCACATTGGCCACCGAATATAGCGTTCCACGTGGAACATGTAACTCTATGGGTCTTCACATGTTCCACGTGGAACACTCCTGACGCCCCAACGTTCCACAGCGTCTTCCACAACTCCCTCCGCTCAGCCCGTTTGCATCGATTCCAGCTTCGCCGTAGCTTGGACAGCAATGTCTGAAGCAATCTGTCTGGCCATCGCTAACCAGAAAGGTGGCGTGGGCAAGACCACCACCGCAATCAATCTCAGCGCCGCGCTCGCCCTCGAAGGCTTGCAATGCGTCCTCATTGACTGCGACCCGCAGGCCAATAGCTCCAGCGGCCTCGGTGTCGCACGCAACGGCGACCACGGCTCCGTCTACGACCTCCTCACCAACGGCGCGTCGGTCGATACGCTCATCCAGCCGACCCCCATCGAGACCCTCAAAATCATCCCCGGGAGCCGCAACCTCATCGGCGCCAACCTTGAGCTGGTCGACAGCAAAGACCGCGAGATCCGCCTGCGCGACTCCCTCAAAGAGTTGCGCATCGCCTATGACTTCATCATCCTCGACTGTCCCCCAGCGCTTGACCTCCTCACCCTCAACGCCCTGGTCGCGGCAGACCGCCTGCTCGTCCCGATGCAGGCCGAATACTTCGCCCTTGAAGGCGTCAGCGAGCTCCTGGGCACGATCGGCCGCGTGCAGCAGGCCTTCAATCCCAAACTGGAGCTTGAAGGCGTCGTCCTCACGATGTACGACGAGCGCACTAACCTCGCCCAGCAGGTCACCGAGAACCTGAAGGGCTTTTTCGGCGATAAGCTCTACAAGACCGCAATTCCCCGCAACATCCGCCTCGCCGAAGCCCCCAGCCACGGCAAACCGGTTCAGCTTTACGACGCGCGCTCCCGCGGATCAGAGGCCTATCGCGACCTGGCCGATGAGCTGCTCGCCAATCACAAGATCCTCAGCCCCGCCGCCAAACAGCGGGATGCCAGCGCTAAAGCACGTAAAAACAGCAAGATACGCTTCTGGCCCTACGCCTAATAGCGGGGCCATACTTCCAGATTGAGAGACGCATCATGAGCACACCCGACAAGCGACGCGCCCTGGGCAAGGGACTAGAAGCCCTTCTGCCGCACCGTTCCGTACCCCAGCCGGTTCAGGTCCATGCCGCGTCGGATGGCGAAGCCGCGCCTCCTGCCTCCACCGGGGCGCCGCTGGAGATCGCCGTCGAGCTGATCGACCGCAATCCCTACCAGACGCGCAGCCATTTCGATGAAAACGCGCTGCAGGAGCTGGCAGCGTCGGTCGCTGCAACCGGTGTGATACAGCCGATCCTCGTCCGTTCCCTCGCGGAGGGCCGCTATCAACTCATCGCCGGCGAGCGGCGGCTGCTCGCCTCGCGCAAGGCGGGCAAGTCCGTGATCCCGGCCATCGTCCGCCAGGTCTCCGACGCCCAGGCGATGGAGATGACCATCGTCGAAAATCTGCAGCGCGCCGACCTCAATCCGATGGAGCAGGCTCGAGCCTTCGACCGTCTCGGCATCGAATGCATGCTGACCCAGGAGCAGATCGCCAAACGCACTGGCAAGGACCGCACCACGGTCGCCAACTTCCTCCGTCTGCTGCGCCTGCCTGCGGAGATCCAGGGCAAGGTCGAAGCCGGTCAGCTCTCCTTTGGTCACGCCCGCACGTTGCTTGCGCTTGAATCCCCAGACGCCATGCTCAAGGCAGCGCAGAAGGTGCTCGCGCTCTCTATGTCGGTGCGCCAGACCGAGAGCTTCGTGCAGAACATGCTCAACCCTGAGAAGGCAGAGAAGAAGGAAAAATCAAAAGACCCGATCGATCCCAATGTGCGCGAAGCCCGCGACCAGATGCAGCGCGCGCTCGGCCTGAAGGTTGCAATCGAGGACAAAGGCGGCAGGGGCAAGGTCATCATCGAGTACACCAATCTCGAAGCCTTCGACTCCCTCATGGAGCGAATCACGTCGGAACGGATCACGTCCCACCGGATCACGAGCGAGGCATGACGCGCGATCCATCCTCGCCATTACGCGAGAATCGGCTGCAGATTGTTTTCGATCTAGCGATTGTGATCCTCTTCGCGATCTTCTTATGGGCGCCATGGGAGCGCATTGCGGATGCCGGAAGCTCCGCCGCGACCATGGCATGGCTCGCATTGCCGATGGTGCTAGCGCGTCACGGACTGCATCTCGAATATGCAACCACTACAGTTACAATTAGCGCGCTCGCTGCTGCTGCACTCGGCGCGTTGCTTTCGATCGCAGCACGTTTCCGTGGCAGCGCAGCACTATGTGCCGTGGGAGCATTTCTCTTCGGCTGTTCCGTGGCCATTCTGATGCCCCTGTGGACGGCCCTCGGCTTTCTCGGTGCGCTGCTGCTGATCGTCGCGTTGCGTGCTCGCTTCGTCGCCATGCGCCCCGTCGCCGCTCTGGTTGCGGTCCTCAGCGAGCTCTGGCCGCTGGGCTATGTCGCCGGCTTCGCCGCGTTCGCATGGCGCTACAACCCGCAGCTTCTCATCAAGACGCTTGTCATTGCACTCGGGATGTCGCTCGTCGCACGCGCGCTGCTGCCCTCAACGGGCGCGGCATCCTAATTGAGAAGACGAGATCGAACAATGAGCAAGGAGATCAATAAAGTTACGCGAAACCTATTCGAAATCGAAGAGAGCGGCGAAGTCGCGTACCTCGAATTCGATACGGATAGCCAGGGCTGGATGACGATCTGGCATACGGAAGTCCCGCCTGCCATGAGAGGTCGTGGAGTCGCGGCCCAGCTCGCCCAGACCGCATTTGACTATGCGAAGCAGAACAATCTTCGCGTCGACGTTATCTGTCCCCTCGCCGCGGACTTCGTTACCAAGCACCCCGAGTACAGATCGTTAGTCGGCAAGCAAACGAATCAGTAAGCGGAGCAGCCGTTCTCGCCCTGCGAGCAAGAACAATCACGTGGCGCCGGGCAGAAAAGATGGCGTAGCCTTGTGGGCCACGCCATCGAGCGTCTCTCGAAACAGACAGACGCTACAAACCACACACCGGGTGCGGCGCCAACGATTACCGCCTCCGGAATCTCGAAGCCGCTGTTACTTCTTCGGCGGCGCGATGGTGTCCTTCGCCGACTTGGCGACGCGGAACTTCACCACGGTCTTCGCCTTGATCTTGATCGCCTCGCCCGTCTGCGGGTTGCGGCCCATGCGCGCCTTGCGCTCTGCCTTTACCAGGCGGCCCAGTCCGGGGATCACGAACACGCCGTTCTTCTTGGTCTCCTTCACTGCCGTTTCCGTCAGCAGATCGAAGAACCCGCCCACCTGCTTGTTGGTCAATTCGAGCTTTTCGGCCATGTGCCGAACCAGCTGTGTCTTGGTCAGTCCTGCTGCCATCGAAATTCCTCCTGTCTCTTGTTGGGTAGCATTCTTCCCGGCACTACCGCGAAGAACGCCTTAAGGGGAAGCTCCGCCCCCGCGCGCCAGGCACCATCTCTGGTCCGGGCCCTGGCGATTCGATGCGACAATCGCCAGTGTTTATGCGGGTTCCCGCAACTCCTACCGAGGATCACCATGCGGCCTTTCGCCGCTTCTTGTCAACGGCAAATCAGGCATTTCCACAGTTTTCTTTGTGTTTTTTAGCATTTTTCTTGGTTTTTAGCGGTTTTCTGCAACTTTTGCGGCACTTTCCCGGCTCCCGGCGCCTTGTGACCTGCTAGAAAAGCGGCTTCCGTGGCCTCTCCGCCTTCACCAGCAAAGGCCGATTCAACAGCGCCACTAGCGGCGCTGCTGCACGAAAGTAGCTCGCCACCACCTTCGCAAAATCCGCAGCCGTCGCCATCTCCGGCTCAAGCGACGCGCTGAAGCCCCATCGCTTTTGCCGATACAGCGCCGCTGCCGGATGCTCCGCCGGAAAGCCCTTCGGCGACCGGCTCAGCCCCTCGCCGCTCTCCTCATCACTCAATAGACGCCGCAGCCCACGTGCCTGCGCCAGCTTTCGATACTCGTGGTGATGCTCCATCAGAAAGCGGCGAATAGCAAGCAGTTGTTCGGTGTCCGGCATGAAAGCGCCCGCGGCAATCTCCACCTGCTTGCCCGAAACATGCAGGTAAAACCCCGCGCCGGAGGTCTTGGCCAGCCCGTCATGCACCCACCACGCCGACGCATGCGGCTTGTAGGGCAGCTTGTTGTTGGAGAAGCGCGTATCGCGGTAGATCCGCATCATGATCGACTCCGGCGCGCGCACATGTCCCGGCGCAAAGTCCATCATTGCTCCAGTCACCGTTTCGATCACCGCCAGCATCGGCCGCTTGATCTGGGCCTCATATACCGGCTTGCGCGCGTTGAACCAGTCGCGGTTGTTGTTGCGCGCGAGGCCCCGTAGAAAACGTAACCCTTCCGGTGTGAAATAGGGTTGCGCCTGCGGGTTGCCCTTCGCCGGTGCACTTTTCTTCGCCAGACCGGGCCGCCCCACACCCGCTGCCACCACTCGTCTTCTCAGACTCATTGCGACTTTCCTGCCCGAAGGCGCGTCTCGGAGTGTTGCCTGTCCTCTGGCCTGCTGCCATGATGCATCAGCCCCACCTTCGCGGAGGGCAACGTTTGGAGGCTGCATGCGTCTCCTGCACGTTTTCGGTCTGCCGCTCCTGGCGGCGGCTTGGAGGTGACTGCGGATAGCGAGAAGCAATTGTTCGATTCCATCCGCCATCTCTCCGACCAGTTGCTCAAGGCACGCGTCAGCATCTACAGCGTCGATCCACGGGGCGTTCAGGGCAATTTCGCTCCCACCAACTTCGCCAACAACAATTTCGCCTACGCCGCGTATCTCAACGCACTCACCCAGACGAACGACGCAGCCTTCGGCAATCTCGCCATCCCCGCATATCCCTGAGTTGGGCACCCGATGCGAAGGGCTGGCTCAGTGCGCAGATCACCATCGCCGCGGCGGACAAAGGCAAGCATACGCGACGACGCCAGCGGGCCGTCGGCTCGTCGAAGATCACGCTCGATCCGGCCAGAACAAGCTGATCGATTCGAAATGCAGCCCTGCTACTTGTCTGCGATCAACATCATGCCATCCGGCTTTACGCGGCATTCGCTCCCCGGCCTGGCATGCCACGTCGAGCCATCTGCATAGCGCAGCTCAATCACCGAGATCCACGCCACCGACGTCAGGTCTTTCACAGACACCGTACGCATGCGCGTCTGGTCTGCCGGAACCGAGCTCACCAGGTGCACATTCCGCACCGCATCGGCGGTTGGCTCATTGGTGAGGACGGCGCTGCCCGCAGGCTGTACGCGGCTCTTGTTCGACGTCCCATGCACCTCCAGCTCAGCAGCGACGATCCGCTGCAGGCGGGTGTTCTTCATCGAAAGATCAATCGACTGACGGGCGTGATTCGCATCCGGCGACGGAACGTCAGGCACGCCGGGACCCACAGCCACCAGCGCGCCGATTCCATGCTGCGCGGCCGAAAGCTCCACCGGGCAGGCTGCGGGATTGGCCACACTGCCGGGCGCCGGCGCCGCCAGACATGCGGGCGCGGCAAAGGCCGCAAGCGAAAGGATGACGGAGGAAAGCGAGAAAGGATGGCGCATAGAACACCTCCAGGCAAGAGCGCTCCACGCGAGCGGAGAGCGGATTTCCTGTAAATGCGGCACTGTGAACGCGGTTTTTTCGTCAAGAAAACCGCACCTCATTGCAGCAGGATGAGGCCACCTGCAGGAAATCCGCTCCAACTCTACGCCCGTTAAAAATGGATGCGCAAGGGCGGCATCGCCGGTGCCAGCCGCCGAATCCAAATTGGCACTCGCAGGCAAATCTCGTCTTACCAGCCGTTTACCGGATCGTGATCAGCGCCGCGCGGAACAGCGCGTCGAAGTGCTCGCCCACGGCCTTGTCCTTGGCCACCGCGGCCTCGATCGCCTTCTGCGCCGAGGGCCGCTGGTACCCCAGATTCACCAGCGCGGACAGCACATCCTCGGCCGCCGGGCCTGCCGCGGCCATCGCCGGAGCAGCCGTTGCCATGTCATCAAGCTTGTCCTTCAGTTCCACCACCAGCCGCTCCGCCAGCTTCTTGCCCACGCCCGGAATGCGCGTCAGGGTCGCATGGTCCTGTGCGCGCAGCGCCGTCACCAGCCGGTCCGCCGGCAGCCCGCTCTGGATGGTGATCGCCAGCTTTGGCCCCACGCCGCTCACCGTAATCAGCCGCTCGAAGATGCGCTTGTCGTTGCGATCGAGAAAGCCATACAGCGCCAGCGTGTCCTCGCGCACCTGCGTGTGAATATGCAGCGCCACCTCCGCGCCCTCCGCCGGCAGCGACGTATAGGTCGACACGCTGATGGCGACGTCATAGCCAACACCCGCCGCCTCCACAACCACCTGCTGCGGCTGCTTGCTCAAAAGACGTCCACGAAGGTGCGCAATCATGCGGCTATCTTAATTGCCTAAAGGAGGTGTCATTCCGAGCGCAGCGAAGAGCCAGCCCTGAGCTTGTCGAATGAGCCTGCAGTTCGCCCGCCGCCCGAAATGCTCCCAATCGGCTTGCCGATGCGTAGCCGAAATGGCTACACTCATAAAAGAGGTGACATATGAGTCAGGTGTCATTACGCGAGTTTCGAACCCGCGGGGCGAAAGCCCTGAAAGCTGTACCCGAAGGAGAAACGGTCTTGCTGTCCGGCCAGACGGGGCCTGTCTATTTTTTGATACCGGTACTTGGGGACATCGGGCTGGAAGATCGCGAGCTTCGCCGGGCTATGACGAAGGCAAGCCTGCGCAAGAACTGGCGGCTGGCGGATGCGTCCAAGGTGAAGCTGAGCGAGGAGGAGATTGACCGGGAGATCGATCAGGTCCGCACCAGCCGGCAACGGAACATCACCCGGCAACCCAACACCACGCGCCAACGCAAAAGGGCGAAATGAGGCTTATCGTGCTGGATACCAACGTGATCGTGTCCGCTGGTATCAAGCCAGGGAGTGCCCCTGCCAGACTTGTGATGGATTGGGTGCTGGAAGGACAGGTCCAGGCAGTAGTCAGTCCATGGATCGCCGAGGAGTATCGGGAGGTCGCAAGGCGCGTGAAATTTCGGCGCTACGGATTTCCTCCGCAATCGCTGGAATTTCTTATCGAAGAGAGTCTGCATCTTCCAGATACAGCGACTTGGTCTACCCCAGGCCCGGATCCGAAAGATATCCCATTCCTCGCCCTCGCGCGTACGGCTGGAGCCTGGCTCGTGACAGGAAATCTCAAGCATTTTCCGGAAGCTGCCAGGAACGACGTCAGGGTACTTTCCCCGGCGGACTATCTGGATCATCTAGGTGAAAAATAACGGTTGCCCGCATATGGAGCCTGCATTTGTAGTTCAGTGTGCTTTCTACGCCTCGCGCGAACCGTGCCCCACCAAATGCTCCTCAATCTTCGGCAAGAACCCAGTCAGCAATCCAAGTGCCGGCAGGAACGAGCACACGTGGTAGACGAGATTCAAACTCGTCATATCGGCCAGCTTGCCCAGCAGCGCCGCGCCTAGCCCACCCATGCCAAAGGCCAGCCCGAAGAACAATCCGGAGATCGTCCCCACTCTGCCCGGCACCAGTTCCTGCGCATACACAAGAATTGCCGAGAAGGCCGAGGACAGCACCAGCCCGATGATGAAGCTCAGGATTGCCGTCCACTCCAGATTCGCGTAGGGCAGCACCAGCGTGAACGGCAGCACACCCACGATCGAGACCCAGATCACCAGCCGCCGACCATAGCGGTCGCCCACCGGTCCACCGAGAATGGTGCCCAGTGCCACCGCGCCAAGAAAGATGAACAGATACATCTCCGACTGGTGCAGCGTCACGCGAAACCGCTGCATGAGATAGAAGGTGTAATAACTCGTGATGCTGGCCAGATAGAAATACTTCGAGAAGACCAGCGTCATCAGCACCACCATCGCCTGCGTCAGCTTGCCGCGCGACAACTGCGCATGCGGATGATCTTCGATCTTCTTCTTGCCCGACGCACCTTCCCGCACCCGCGCCTTGTACCAGCCGCCGATGGCGAGCAGCATCGCAATCGCCACCAGCGCGGCTACAGAAAACCACGCGATGCGATGCTGTCCCGCGCGCGCCCCGCGTGCCGAAAGCACCAGCCACAGCACCAGCAGCGGTCCCAGCGCCGACCCCACATTGCCGCCTAACTGAAACAGCGACTGCGCCAGCCCATGCTGACCGCCCGATGCCAGTCGCGCCACCCGCGACGACTCCGGATGAAATACCGACGACCCCAGCCCGACCAGCGACCCGGCAAGCAGCAGCCATCCAAAACTCGGCGCCCACGCCATCAGCACCAGGCCGCCGAGGGAAAAACTCATTCCTAGCGCGAGGGAGTACGGCATCGGCTTGCGGTCCGTCGCCATGCCCACAAACGGCTGAAACAGCGATGCAGTGATCTGATACGTGAACGTGATCATGCCGATCTGCCCCAGCGACAAACCGAAGATACGCTGGAAGAGCGGATAGAGCGCTGGGATGGTCGCCTGAATCAGATCGTTCAGCAGATGGCAGGCACTGATCGCCGCCAGGATGGTGAACAGCGTCTCGCCGCCGCGTCGCAACTGCGACGTTGCCTCAGGCAAAAGCTCCGCTACGGTCTCGCGCGACGCCAAACATCCTCCTGCCTGATCAGATTCGCAGTGCCGCAGAAGCCCTCAGGGAGCCTCGCAGCAAAACTCAACGGCGCGCGACCAAAGGGAGCGGCCTACGCACAACACGCGCGGCAGGCGCGCCCGCCCGTGCGGCCAGCACCTAGCGGCGGGACGGCGAGTCCCGGCGGTAGAGCACCTGAAACTGATATCCCGCATTTGGCGGGAACAACGCCGCAACGGCGCGCAGCCGGTCGGCCAGTGCAGGCGGCGCCAGCAGCGGATACTCCCGCTCGCGCAGATCGGCGTAATCGAAGTCCAGGGTCAGCGACAGCATGTAGATCGCAAGCGCATCCGCGAACGCCGCATGGATAAAGGTGGTCTTCGCCTTCTCATCCACTCTCGGTGACGACTGTTCGGCCGCCTCATATGCCGTCATGCGATCGCCGCGTCCTCCGCGGCCGCCGCGCTCCACCACCTCGACCCGCGGCTCTCCATACGCACGGGCCCGGCTCTCCCACGCATCGTGGCTGGTTTCGCCGCGCACCTGCGCCAGCGCCTGCCGGTCCACCAGTTCGCCAAAGCTCGCCGGCACCCCGGTCGTGTCCACAAAGTGGTGGCCAATATTGATGAACAGCTCAAAGGCCAACGCAAACTTGTCCTGCATCAGCCGCGTGGAGATGAAGATGTAGTCCGCCCCGGCAAAGTGCACATTGCGATGGCAGATCGCGCGATCGCTCAGCTCCGTCGTGTACTGCGGCGCAATCAGCGTCTCCCCGCTGGAGTGCGCGTCCTCCGGAATGCCGTCACCGTCCTGCTCATGAATGGTGAGCGGCACGAAGTAGTACGCGCGCTGCTTCAGCGCAGCAGCCAAGTCGCGAGGCACCGCGCCGATCACCTGCTCCAGCTCGCCCGGCGGCAGCTTGTGGTCGCCGAAGGTCGCGTAGCAGATGCCGTTTTCCGCCTGCTGCACCGGCGTCTGGCGCGCTACCTGCGCGGCTGGCAGCAGCTCTGTCTGTGCGGTATGACCCATCACGAGTATTCTAGCTGAGAGCGCTCTGTATATATGTCAGCAATCTCCGCCAGCAACTCCGGCCCTCTGCCTGACCGCGATAACACCCGCGGCAACACCTACATATGCGGCATGCCCGTGGGCGATTTCGGCTTCTTCGCGAGCACGCTCATCGCCGTTGCGCTCGGATTCATCACCTTTTTCGGCGTCACATTCTTGAGCATCTTCGGCCTGATGATCTATAACCGCGCCGGCGGCCATCACGTCACGCTGGACACCAGCTACAAATTCATCGCGCTGCCTTCGGGCATCTTCGTGTTCATCGTCAGCTTCGCCGGACTCGTCGCCATCTGGCTGCGCCGCAAACTCAGCGGACGCTGACACCTCATGTCACTCGTCACCATCACTGCGACAGAAGCGGCACCCCTCAAACAACATCGCGAGTGGTGCGAACAGCTCGAAGCCGGCTGCATCCTATTTTTTCCGCAGAGCCCCATCGCGCTCACCGACTCCGACCTCCAGTTCCTCCGCGGCCAGCAGCAGAGCGATAGCTCTTTGCACAAGAACATCGCCTACAAGCCCAGAGCCGACGAGCTGAGCGGCGTCGATACCAAAACGGCGAACCCCGCCGCAGTCGATCGCCTGCGCTCGATCATGCGCAACTACTCGCAGTCCGTCACCGCATTCCTCACCGGCTTTCTCTCGCCCTACAACGGCAATTGGCAGCTTGACTACGCCAGCTTCCGGCCGCAGGAGGAAGAAGGCCGCGATCTTCCGCTGCGCCGCCGCAACGACCTGCTGCACACCGATGCCTTCCCCACGCGCCCCACGCACGGCGCGCGCATTCTGCGCTTCTTCAACAACATTCATCCCACGCGCACCCGCGACTGGCTGGTCAGCGACCCGTTCCGCGCCATCGCCAC
>JAUTWX010000054.1 GCA_030838385.1 Acidobacteriaceae bacterium | reverse complement strand
AATCCACGCAAAATCCTTCAGATCGGTGGTCACGTTCAGTGCAAATCCGTGGGAGGTAATCCCCGCCGACACATGGATCCCGATCGCCGCAATCTTTCGTTCCTCCGCAATCCTCTTGTTGGCCGTCCCGCTCGGCTGCGTCCACACCCCAGTCCGCCCCGACACCCGCATCGCGGCCACGCCATAGTCCGCCATGGCGCGGATCAGCGCCTCCTCCATCTGCCGCACAAAGTCCACCGGTCCCAGCCGCTTGCCGGCGGCTCGCAGCGGACCCCTCAAATCAAAAATCGGATAGCCCACCAACTGCCCCGGTCCGTGATAGGTGACATCGCCGCCGCGGTTGGTCTCCACTACCTCCACCCCGCGTGCGTGCAGCGCCTCCTCACTCAGCAGCAGATTCTCCCGGCCTCCGTCCTTCCGGCCCATGGCCCGCCCCAGCGTCAGCACCGGCTCGTGCTCCAGCATCACCAGCACATCGCCGATGGCACCCGTCTTGCGCAGCCCTACCAGCCGCTCCTGCAACTCCAGTCCGGCGCGATACGCCACTTTTCCCAGATACAAAACCGACAGCACCATGCCAGCCAACCCGTCTTCAAAATGCGTGTAGCCCAGGAAACCCCTGCGACGATTCGACCAGATCACAATTTTTGTCAGGACGGACTAGCCGAATCCGCCGATCCTTACATCCATTCTGTCACCGGAGGCCCTTGCCGCCGGATGCAAAGCCAGCAATCGAGTACGCACGGCATTTCGGAAGAGAGGCCCCCGATGTCCAGATCCTTCAGCCATCTGCGCACGCTGTTTCTTTTGCTCGTCGCCACGTTTGTCGTCAGCATCGCCGCACACGCACAGACCGGCATCTATGTCGAGTTCGGTGCCTCCAAGGTCGATGCACCCAGCAACGATTGGATCTACGGCCCCACTTTCGGCGTCTACCACGACTTCTACTCCGTCCCCTTCGTTCATCTCGGCGCCGATCTCCGCGGCTCCGTCCTCGGCATATCCGAGACCACCACGCTCACCAGCGGTGAGATCGGCCCGCGCGTCTCGCTGCACCCGCGCGTGCTGCCCTTTATGCCCTACCTCGAAGCCCTCGGTGGCATCGGATACTACGATTTCGGCAACCGTCAGGGCAGCAGTACGCAGTTCGAATACCAGTTCCTCGCCGGCATTGACGACACAGTGCTTCCCCGCCTCGACTGGCGTGTCGTCGAATTCTCCTACGGCGGCCTCAGCGCCTTCAACGGAACCCTCCACCCCAAAACCCTGAGCACCGGCCTCGTCCTCCGCCTGCCCTGACGCGCCGCCGCGTCTACCGGAATAGATTCCGCGAAGTACAATCGGGACTGACCATCACTGCCAGCAAGCGGTCAAACGCCCCAAGCGGTGAACGCCGTTTGTGTAGAGGCTTTTTTTGAATGAATAGTTTTGCGATCCGTCGTCCCCGCCTTCACTGCGCCCTTTTTGCCCTGCTCCTCTTCGCACTCGGCATCCCGGCAGCCCACGCACAGACCGCCCTCTACGGCCAGTTCAGCGCCTCCCGCTTCAACCTCCCTACTGTCGACCAATGGGGTTACGGCGGCGGCTTTGGCCTGTATTCCGACTTCTATAAGGTGCCCTTTGGCAAAGTCGGTGGAGACATCCGCGTTCAGTTCGTGCGCCCGGCGAGCAACACCACCCTCACCAGCTTCCTTCTCGGGCCTCGGCTCGCCCTGCACCCGAAGGTCGTCCCGCTCAATCCGTATGCTGAATTCCTCTTCGGAGGCGGCCACTTCAGCTACGGCAACAACCAGCCCAGCACGACCCAGTTCGACTGGCGCGTCCTCGGCGGCCTGGACAAGACCGTCCTCCCGCATCTCGACTGGCGTGTCATCGAAGTCTCCTACGGCCAGCTCAACACCTTCTCCGGCCGCCTGCGGCCCGTCACCCTCAGCACCGGCATCGTCCTGCGCTTCCACTGAGGCGATGGGATCCGCCGTGTAAAGGATGGGCTCGGAATTTTGCAGGTCTGCTGATTGCCTGCGCCGGATATCGCCTCCGCCATCGTCGAGCTCGCACGCGACCGCATGCTCGCGAGCCTCATGGACGCCCGCACCGCGACCGAGCTTGCTGCCATTGCTGGTGTCACACCCTCGACCGCCAGCGTGCACCTGCAACGCCTCCCTTCGGCGCAACTCGTCAAAGTGCTGGCGCAGGGCAAGTGCCGCTACTACAGCCTGCATAACCACGCCCCCGAAGATCCCTTCTTCGCCATCCCGGCAAGCCAGATCGAAACCGCGCTCGCCACCCATCAGCCGCTCGACTACGGCTGGCCCTCCTGCTACTTCGAGAACGGTACCGTACACCCCGATCCGTCTTCGGAAAATCACCGAACGCGCACTGCGACATGGTTCCCACCGCCTACACCACCTTCACCGCGCACAGCTCACCACTCGGCGTTGCGCTCTTCCCGACCACCGACACGCTACTGAAGGACACGTTCCTCGTAGCCCTCCACGGCGCAGGCCATCCGCGCATCGGCGCCGGCTACAAGCTCGTCCGCTTCACGGCGCACGACCGCACGCCGCAGGATTTCCTCACCGGCTTCTACCAGCGCACCAAAATCCCCGGCAAGCCCGACGACGTCCGCGTCCTCGGTCGCCCCTGCGGCATCTACCGCACCGGCCCCGACAGCTTCCTCCTCACCGACGACATCCAGGGCACCATCTACGCCATCTACCCCGCGCATTCGTAATTGCTGCCGCCATTGGACATTCACCCCTCAAGATGCAATAAAGGAGCCGTCCAGACTCACTCCCGGAGAACGCCATGCGCCGACGCGACTTTCTCTCTTCCGCCGCAGCCGCCGCTGCTCTGCTTCCGACAGCCGCGCTCGCCGAAACCTTCGCGCCCGCCGCTCCACCAGCCACCGCGCCCGATCCGCACGCCATGCCGCTCGGCCTCCTGATCTCACCCGCTGAAAGCCCCGAGGAAACGATCAAGCGCGTCCACGATCTCGGCCTTTCCACCTGTTTCTTTTCGCTCGACGCCTACATCGGCAAGTTCACCCCCGCGCTCGCCACCCAGTTCAAAAGCCTGCTCGCGAAGTACAACGTCACCTGCACCACCGTCGAAGTGGTCGGCCCGCAGCCGCTGGTTTGGGACTTCATGCAGGGCCCATCCACCATCGGCCTCGTCCCGCGCGCCACCCGCGCCGCACGCATCGACGCCCTCAAGCAGGCATCGGATTTCGCGAAACTCCTCGGCGTCCGCCAGGTCCAGACGCACTGCGGCTTCATCCCGGAAAATCCCGCCGACCCTATGTATAAGGAAACCGTCGTCGCCATCCGCGAGGTCGCGAAGCACTGCGGCGCGAGAGGCCAGCTCTTCCTCATGGAGACTGGCCAGGAGACCCCCACCACCATGGCGCGCGCCATCCGCGACGTGAAAATGCCGAACCTCGGCGTCGGCCTCGACACCGCCAACCTCATCCTCTACGGCAAGGCCAATCCCGTGGACGCCGTCGCCATCCTCGGCCCGCACGTCCACGCCATCCACGCGAAAGACGGCCGCTGGCCCACCGATCCCGACAAGCTCGGCGAAGAGGTTCTCATCGGCACCGGCCTCGTCGATTTCCGCAAGGTCTTCGCCGGCCTGCGCAAAGCCGGCTACACGGGAGCCATCACCATCGAGCGAGAAACCAACGGCCCGCAACAGATCGCCGATGTACGCAAAGAAAAGCAGTACCTCGAAAAGGTGCTCGCGGAAGTTACATAACTGCAGTGTCATCCTGAGCGCAGCGAAGGACCTGCAGTTCACCCTGCATCACCACCCCAATGGGTGCCCCTCCTGAGCAAAGCGAAGGTGGGATGGGACTCAATCGGGCCCCAGCGAGGATTCCAAATCATCATGAACCGACGCGACTTCATCACCACCACCGCCGCAGCCTCCGGCCTCCTCATCGTCAAGCCCTCGACCGCCTTCGGCTACCAGGCCAACTCCGCCGTGCGTCTAGGCCTCCTCGGCTGCGGCAATCGCGGCACCGCCGTTGCCACCTCCTTCGCGAAGAACACCACCGCGCGCCTGGTCGCGCTCGCCGACATCTTCCCCGACAAGCTCGCGCTCGGCAAACAGCACTTCGACGAGCTCAACGCCTCGCTCAACCAGCCCGCCATCGATCCGCGCCTCACCTTCCACGGCTACCGTGCCTTCGAAGAGCTCGCCAACTCCAAGGACGTCGACGCCGTCCAGATCTCCACGCCGCCCTTCTTCCACGTCCAGCATCTCGAAGGCGTCGTGGCCGCCGGAAAGCACGCCTACTGCGAAAAGCCCGTTGGCGTCGATGTCCCGCAAACCCGCAAAGCTCTCGAAATCGCCAAGCGCGTCCAGGGCAAGGTCAGCGTCGACGTCGGCTTTCAGATTCGCAGCGCGCCCCCCTTCGTAGAGATCGTCAACCGTCTCCACTCCGGCGCGCTGGGCAAGCTCGCCAGCATTACGGCCTACTACAACGCGCCCGCCTCAGTGGCCGCTGCAAAACCCGGTATGTCTGCCGATGAGACCCGCCTCCGCGACTGGCTCTGGGATCGCACCCTCTCCGGCGATATCCTGCTCGAACAGAACATCCACGTCATCGATATCTGCAACTGGGTCATCGGCACGCATCCCATCAAGGCCATCGCCACCGGCGGCCGCAACGTCCTCACTCACGCCGGCAACACCTGGGACAACTACCAGGTCGACTTCACCTACCCCGACAACGTCCACGTCAGCTTCTCCTCCACGCAGTTCGGCGACTTCGGCTTCGATGTCTCCGAGCGCGTCTACGGCGCCGACGGCTTGGCTGAAATGCCCTACTCCGGCCCGCTCCGCATCCTCGGCAAAAATGCCTGGACCTGGCAGGATCCCGAGGGCACGCAGCAGCAATCTACCGAGCCCGCACGCTTCGCCGCCAACGGCGCCTTCACCGACAACCTCATCCACGCTGACCGCGACAAAGATCGCGGCTTCATCGAAAGCATCACCAGCGGCCAGTTCCACAACCAGATCGCCGCCGGTGTGGAAACCGCACTCGCCTGCATGCTGGGCCGCAAGGCCGCCTACACCGGCCACGAAACCACCTGGGACGAGTTGCAGAAGGACCATGAGGCCTGGGAGCTGGGCATCGATCTGAAGCAATTCAGTTGAGCCGCTTTCCTTCGAAAGCACTGAGACGGGAGAATCAAACAGGCATTCACGGGAACGTCATGCGAACGCAATATCACTTCCGAAGATCTCCTCAGGGTCTCTGTGCATGGAACGTTCACCGTCTCGTCGAGCAATCACGTGCTCTGGTTCGCGAGCGGGTTCCGCTGTCAGCGATTCGCGAGCTTGACGAACCCTACTGGGCCAATGAGCGCACTCGACCGCTGACCTGCCGCGAAATCGTCAATCATGCGCGCTTAATGCTGGATTGCGATCTTGCCTTCCCCATCATTCTTTCCAGCGAAGGCCGCGTCATGGATGGCATGCATCGCGTCTGCAAGGCTCTCGTCGAGAACCGCGCGGAAATCGAGGCAGTCCGTTTCGTTCACGACCCTGCACCGGACTACATCGGAGTCCATCCCGACGATTTGCCGTACGACGAGTAGTCAGGGGCATCGCCCCCTTTCCGCAACCGCTTCTCCGGCTGCATCATCAGAAGACCAGCCCCGCATTCCTCCCGCCCCGGCAGTCCCACCACCCGATACAGGAGAAGATTCCGATGCCCCTGCCCACCGACGAAAAGCTCCTCGCCCTCAGCGAAAACCTGCTCAAACAGTTCGACGCCATCTTCGGCCTCAACCCCGGCTTCCGCCCCGCACATGCAAAGGGCCTCATGCTCAGCGGCACATTTACGCCCGCCGACTCCGCCGCGGAGCTCACCTCTGCCCCGCACATCACCCGGCCATCCACGCCCGTCGTCGTTCGCTTCTCCAACTCCACCGGCGTCCCGCTCATTCCGGACAATGATCCCAACGCCAACCCGCGCGGCTTCGCCATCCGCTTCCAGCTTGCCGAGCACGTCCACACCGACATCGTCAGCCACTCCACCGATGGCTTTCCCACCCACACCGGTGACGAGTTCCTGGGGTTTCTCCGTGCCCTCGCCGCGAGCGACCCGGCCAACCTCAAGGGCTCGCCGCTCGAAGCGTTTCTCGGCTCGCATCCCGCCGCACTCGCCTTCGTGCAGGCGCCCAAACCCGCACCCTCCAGCTTCGCCCGCGAAAGCTACTTCGGCGTCACCGCCATGCGCTTCACCAACCGGCAAGGAAAAAGTCGCTACGGCCGTTACAGAATCCTCCCCGCCGCCGGCAACGATCATCTCGAGGACGCCACCGCCAAGGCCAAATCGCCCAACTACCTCTTTGACGAGCTCAACCAGCGCATCGCCGACGGTCCCGTCATCTTCCGCATCGTGGTCCAGCTCGCGGAAGACGGCGACACCGTCGACAACGCCACCATTCACTGGCCGGAATCGCGTCCGCTGCGGGAATTCGGCACCCTCACCCTCACTGCCGTCGTGCCCGATAACGCCGCCCAGCAAAAGCAGATCATCTTTGATCCCATTCCCCGCGTCGACGGAATCGCGCCCTCCGACGACCCGCTGCTCGAGCTGCGCGCCGCCATCTATCTAATGAGCGGGCGCCGACGCCGATCCGCATAAGCCGCTAGTACTCAAAAACCCTGGGTGCCCCACATCTCGCTTTTCAGATATGGAGATCGCTGAAACCGGTAGACTCGGCCGTTCTCTGAGGCGATCTGTGTTCGTCTGTCTGCAGTTGCCTATCCTTCAGCACATCCCCACTCCAGAAAACCTCATCTCTCCCCCTGTAACTCTTGCTTTGGATAGTTCGACAGGAGCCACCATGTTCAGAAAGACGAACGACGTCCGCCGCAAACGTGCTCACGACCGGCGCCCGGAGAAGCATCCCGATAGAAAGCCAGAGAAAAAGCGGAAGACGCGCGAGGTCAAGCTCCTCGGCGGGCTGGCCGCCGGCATCATCGGCGGGATCGTCGCCACCTGGGCTCTGAACAAGTATCAGGAGGGCGCGCTCGGAAACACGCGCCGCCGGGAGAACAGAGCCAGTACCGCTCCAATTGTGAACTACGCCATCGGCGCGCTCGCCGGCGGTGCCTATGGATTCGCCGTCGAAATCCTCCCTATCGTCCGCCGCGGTTACGGCACCGGCTACTCCAATCTGCTCTTTCTCGGTGGATCGGAGGCGGTTCTCCCCTGGTTCAACCCCGGCCCTCGCCAGAAATTTCAACCGGCCCCCGGCGGCCTCTCCGCCCCGCTCGTCTACGGCGCCGTCCTCGAGACAACGCGCCGCATCCTGCGCTGGCTCTTGTAGCTGTAAGCGGTACCCAATGCTGAGCGAAGCGACGGGACGGAGCACCAAAGTGGGCATGACCAGCCGAAAAGTGCCACATATATCCCTCGGATTTTCTACAATAGAAATAGAGATCCAGAACGGCCGCGCGGTAGGGTGCGGTCTCTGCTCCAAGCCCCCATTCGAATGAAATAAGAAATGAGGATTGGCCGTGAGTTTGCGTAATACACGGCTCCGTCCGCCACACATCGACAGCTAAGTCCAATGGCTGGAAATATTTACCGATAACCTGAATAGGATGAGGTATTTAGCCCTCGGAAGAGGGTCTAAACCCATGAATGGACGCGGGTTGCGGGTGGGTTTCCCGCACCGGAGGGGGGAGGGGGTGCCGGTCACGTTACCCTGCGCAACATTTCCCCGAATTGCAGGTTCACATGGGTGTCTGCAAGGCAAGCTAGAGCAGACGATAGGCCGGGCGGAACGCGCACTCCCGTGCAGGAACCGCATCAACGGGATTGGCAGGCGACGGGCCGCCGGCAAGGTGAAGGGTATGCGCATCGCAACAGCAATCCGCTCTTTGATCCTGGCCGCCGCGGTCAGCACTATGCCGGCGGCATCCTTCGCAGGTGTCTTTGTTTCCGTTAGCATCGGCGGACCGCCCGTTCTGCCGGTGTACGCGCAGCCTATCTGCCCCGCCGCCGGCTACATCTGGACTCCCGGCTACTGGGCCTATGACGACGAGGCGGGCTACTACTGGGTACCCGGCGCCTGGGTGCTCGCGCCCTATACCGGCGCTCTCTGGACCCCTGGCTACTGGGGCTGGGGCGATGGCGGCTACTTCTGGCACGGCGGTTACTGGGGCCGGCACATCGGCTTCTATGGCGGCGTGAACTATGGCTTTGGCTACTTCGGCCGCGGTTACGAGGGCGGCTACTGGGATCATGACCGGTTCAACTACAACCGCTCCGTGACCAACGTCAACGTCGTGAACGTGCACAACGTCTACAACAAAACCGTGATCAACAACTACAACACCACGCGCGTCAGTTTCAACGGCGGCCGCGGCGGCGTCCAGATGCGTCCCAATGCGCAGGAACAGAGCTGGGGCCGCGAACAACACACCGCACCTCTGCCCGCGCAGCACCAGAACGAGATGCGCGCCAGCCAGAACCGCGCGCAGTTCGCAAACGTGAACCACGGCCGCCCGGAGAATCTGGCCCGCACCGAACCTGCCTCGTTCAACCGCAACATGCCCGTAAACAATCGGCCCGCAGTCAACAATAATGCCCGGCCGGTGACCAATAACCAGAACTTCAACCGCCCCGCGGTGAACAATGCGCGGCCCATGCCCAACAACCAGAACTTCAACCGTCCGGCAACCAACAATGCGCGACCGGTGACCAATAGCCAGAGCTTCAATCGGCCCGCGGTCAACAACAACTACTCGCGTCCGCAGAGTCCGCAGATGAACCAGCCCCGGGCGAATTACAGCCAGCCCCAGACTCGTCAGGCTCCCCAGCCTAGAATGGAAGCCCCGCGTCAGGCGCAGCCCCAACAGTCCCGCCCCCAGGAGTCCCACGGCGGCGGACACGAAGGCGGACACGGCCGCTAGAGCACTTTCACTGTAGGTCTATACAAGAGCGCGACTGTCCACGTGGCTTTTCCGTCCAGAAAAGCCATACTTCGCGGAGCTTGGCCGTACTCGGTAACAGTGAAATTGCTCTAATCGCAACCGGAACAAGCAAAGGGCGGACCATACCAGGTCCGCCCTCCTTTTATGAAATTCGCTCTACTGATGCGCTGCGGGAATTTCGCTGACGCTGTGCGCCATTCCTGCCGCTTCCATGGTGGCGCCAATCATCGCCGGAACCCCCATGCACGAGTTCAGCATGAGC
Source organism: Acidobacteriaceae bacterium (assembly GCA_030838385.1). GTDB lineage: Bacteria > Acidobacteriota > Terriglobia > Terriglobales > Acidobacteriaceae > KBS-83. The sequence continues at coordinate 6,872 of JAUTWX010000054.1, read as the reverse complement.
TGGTAAAGCCGGTGATCGCTCCAGTCCTGATTGTAGAAGCGGCGGATGTAGCCGGCACGCCGACGGTCGGTCGCCTCCAGCTCCTGCTGCGCATCGTCCGCGCGGTCGGGAAACTGGTCACGGAACCATGCCAGCTTGCGCGCCGTCGAGGCGTACACGAAAAGATGGAAGGTGCCGGGCACATTGACCAGCGCCGAAGCCGCCCCCCGCCCCACCACCACGCACCGCCCTTCGGCCACCCGGTCCTTCAAGTAATCGCGAACCAGGCTCGTCATCCGTTCGCTGTCGAAGACCTCGGACGAAGACATGATCGCCGGCAGTCGCTCTACGCTGGCATGCCAGAAAGTCTTGCCCAGCCGGTAATACCAGGGATCGAGTCGCTCATCGCAGTTCGCGACGGCGGCCTTGTCCAGGCCGAGCTTGGTGGCGATCTCGTCCACGATGCAGCTATCGATCAATCGCCAGCCCAGGTATTCGGCGAGGAGGTGGGCGAACTCGCCGCCGCGGCTGCCGTACTCCCGCTCCACCGTGATGATGCGTACCATGCTGCACCGCCTGTGCGTCGGCTATCGCCGATATATGCGAGTGGAGATTACCACTCGCTCGTTGCTCTGACTACTGAGACTCCGCATGGGGATATTGGTTACTGCCGGAGATCCTCACTGCCGGAGATCGACGATGGTGGCGCCCGCGCCGCCCTCCGCCTGCGTCGCCTCGGTCACGGTGGCGACATGCGGATGATTGGTCAGCATCGCCCGGAGTGCTCGCCGCAGCACGCCCATGCCGGTGCCGTGGATGACCCGCACCCGCGCCAATCCAGCCAGAAAAGCGTGATCCAGGAAGCCCTCTACCTCGGCACTGGCCTCGGCCACCGTCTGACCGATGACGTTGATCTCCGCCCGCATGTCATCGCTCGAAGAGGCCATGGTCACCGAGATCCCCCGGCGCCGTGCCGCTTCGACGGGATTCAGGTCCGCCGCCGCGCGCCGACTGGAGATAAGCTCCGCAATGTCACCCCGGGGCACCCTCATCTTCATCGGCCCTATCGACACTTCAAAATTGCTGTCGTCGATCTGCCGCTCCACCACGGCGATCCGTCCAAGCGACTTCAGCCGTACGGTGTCACCAGCCGAGACGTGGCGCACCACGTGTGGCTGCGCCTGCGGATCACCTTTATCTGCGCCGGTGTGCTGCGCGACGGCGGTGGCATTGAATTGCTCCGCGAACTCGCGCCGCAGCCGCGCGATGCGCCGTTCCGCTTCCTTCGATAGCTTCTGCTGCTGCATGCGATCGTCGATGGCCTTTACCGCCTCGCGCATGCGGAACTCAAAGTCCTTGAGCAGCCCGGCTAGTTGCTGCTCCAGCTCGCGAACCTTGGCCTTCCACTCCTTCAGCCCTTCTGTTTCCAGCCGCTGCCGCTCGCGCTCGACTTCGCTCTCGCGTTGGCGCAAAGCCGCACGCTCGCGATCCACAGCGGCAAGATCCGCGTGTAGTCGATCGAGGAAATGCGCGATATCTTCGGTCTGGTGCGAGAGCTGTCGTCGTGCCGCCGTGATGATCTCCGGATCGAGCCCGATGCGCTGCGCGATGTTGATACCTGCCGAAGCTCCCGGCACGCCAAGCCGCAACGCATAGGTGGGCGCCAGCGTCTGCTCGTCGAAGCCGACCGCCGCGTTCAGCACGCCCGCATGCTGCGCCGCGTAGACCTTGAGCGATGTGTGATGCGTCGAGATGATGGACCAGGCATGCGCGTTGAGGAAGTGCTCGGCAATGGCGACCGCCAGCGCCGCGCCCTCTTCCGGATCGGTCGCCGAGCCCAGCTCATCGAGCAGCACCAGCGAGTGCTCGTCGGCCTTCGCAGCGATGCGGTTCAGATTGACGATGTGCGCGGAGAATGTGGACAGGTTCTGTTCGATCGACTGCGCGTCGCCGATATCGGCGAGAAAGCCGCGGAAGACTGGCAGCACCACCCGCTCAGCGGGAACAGGAACACCCGCCTGCGCCATCATCGCCAGCAACGCGGCTGTCTTCAGCGCAACCGTCTTGCCGCCGGTGTTCGGACCGCTGATGATCAGTTGCCGTGCGCCGGACTCCAAGCCGAGTGTGAGCGGCACGATGCTGCCGCCGCTGCGCCGCAGCCGGCGCTCGAGCAGCGGATGGCGGCCCTTCTGCACCAGAAACTCCGGCGCCTCATCGCTAGCAAATGTCGGCGCAATGCACTCGTACTCATCGGCGAAGCGGGCGCCCGCCTGCAGCACATCGACCTCAGCGAGGATCGCCGCGCCGGTAGCGAGCGTCGGTGCTTCACGCGCGATCTCGCCCGTCATCTGCACGAAGATGCGGTGTACCTCGGCCTGCTCCTCATCGAGCAAGCGGATGAGCTCGTTGTTCTGCTCGATAGTTTCGAGCGGCTCGATATATACGGACTGGCCGCTGCTGCTGGCTCCGTGCACCACGCCCGGAATGCGGCGCTTCCACTCCGCCTTGACGGGAATGACGAAGCGCTCGCCGCGGATGGTGATGAGGTCTTCCTGTGTAGAGCCTTCGCCGGAGAATCGCCGCAGCGCCTGGCGCAGGCTCACCTCGATAGCGCGCTGTTGCCGCTCGATCTCGCGGCGGATGCGCTTCAGATCCGGAGAGGCATCGTCATTGAGTGTGCCGTCAGGGTTAAGGCGCGAACGCAACGAGCGCAACAGCGGCGCAAGCTGGTTGCCGCGCAGCGGCCCGACCATCCCGCGGAGCGATGGGATGCGCGCCGCAAGATCCTCCGGCGACTCCTGCATCGCGAGATACCACGTCACGACATCATCACCGAGCGTGAGTAGCGGTAGCAGCTCCTCTACTTCGAGCGCCGTTCCGGGGATCCGCGCCTTTGCGACCAGCGTAGCTGGATCGAACAGCGCCGCCAACGCCGGCCGGACGCCGGCAGCGAGGCAGATGCGCATCTCCGCGATCGAGGCATGCTGCTTGGCCGCCCACGAGCTGGAGGTCGATGGGACAAGCGCGCTCAACCACTCTCGCGTAACCGCAGCGGTGGCATATTGTGCCAGTAGCGCAAGCAGGCCCTCCCATTCCAGCGCGGCAGGACTGAAGTCGGCGACAGGCTCCGGGATGGATGGCAACAAGCCCACATCCTCACTCTACCTTGGCCGGGATAGATAGAATTGGGCCATGGAGTTCCCGCAGACCCGCCTTCGCCGCATGCGCACGACCGCGCCGATGCGCTCCCTCATCCGTGAGACGCATCTTCATCCCGGCGCGCTCGTATACCCGCTCTTTCTGTGCCCCGGCGAGGGCGTGCGCCGCGAGGTAAAGTCAATGCCCGGCGTCTACAACGTGTCCGTGGACGAGGCGGTAAAAGAGGCGGAGCAGGCTGCATCGCTCGGACTGGGCGGACTGCTGCTCTTCGGGCTGCCGGAGAGCAAGGACGATCAAGGGAGTGGCGCGTATGACGCCAACGGCGTCACGCAGCTTGGATTGCGCGCTCTGAAGCAGACGGCAGCCTCAAAGAAGCTGGTGCTCATCGCCGATGTATGCCTGTGCGAGTACACCTCGCACGGCCATTGCGGTGTGGTGCGGCGTGACGGCGACGAGTTCCATGTCGACAACGATGCGACGCTCGACCTTCTGACGAAGACGGCCGCGTCACTCGCCGAGGCCGGCGCCGATATCGTGGCGCCATCGGACATGATGGACGGCCGCGTGGCCGCCATCCGTGATGAGCTGGACGAAGATGGCTTCGAGCAGGTGCCGATCCTGTCCTATGCGTCGAAGTTCGCATCAGCGTTCTACGGGCCATTCCGCGAGGCGGCCGACTCCGCGCCGCAGTTCGGCGACCGGCGCACCTACCAGATGGATGGCGCCAATCTGCGCGAGGCGATGCGCGAGATCGAGCAGGACCTGGGCGAAGGCGCGGACATGATCCTGATGAAACCGGCGATGCCCTATCTCGACGTGATCCACGCGGCGCGCGGACGCTTCGATGTACCAATGGGCGCGTACCAGGTTTCGGGTGAGTACTCCATGATGCAGGCGGCTTTTGAGCGCGGCTGGCTGGAGCGCGAGCGCGCGATGCTGGAGTCGCTGATTTCCATTCGTCGCGCCGGCGCGGATTTCATCGTCACCTACTTCGCCAAGGAAGCAGCAAAGCTGCTGTAGTCGCGTTACCGCTGGGAGAGCAGGCTCCGAAACTGCGCTTCGAGGCGCGCTGTGATTTCCTGCGGCGTCTCGCCGGATTCCATCGTCATAGGATCGGCGACGCGAATCGTCACTGTACCCGGCCGGAGCCAACGGCGCTTACGCTGCTTCAGCTCTCCGAGACCAATCATGGCAACTGGCAGCACTGGGGCGACGGACTCGCGCGCCAGCAACCCGATGCCGGACTGGAACGCGCCCAAGATTTCACCTGCGGAGCGTCGTCCCTCCGGAAACAGGATGATGTGCATTCCGTGATCCATCGCCGCGCCCGCATGTGCGAAGCTGCGGCGAAAGCCCGCGCCCTGCGGGAGCGGGAAGACGTTGAAGAGCGCTGTGACCAGCCAGTACGCCAGCGGCGTGAGCGGCCGGAGCCATCCATGCCGTTCCGTACGCGCGTGACGCCAGCCCATCAGAAGGCCACCGGCCATGGCGACTGCGGTGTGGCGCCGAATCTGCGTGGGTAGCGCGGCAAGCACCAGCGGGACATCGAAGGCGGTGACGTGATTCGCGATGATGAGCATTGGTTTGCCGCTCGCGATAGTTTGCGGACGCACGATGCGCGGACCGAGCAGCAGGCGCGTAAGCGGGACCGAGACACATTCCAGGAAAGCGATTCTCAGCCATCGGACCGGTGCGCTCCACGGCCAGCGCGGATAGATCGCGTCGTTGGGGACCGGCCGGCGACTGACATGAATCTGTGCCGGCTGTGCGCTCGCGGTACTGCTCACGGCAGCTTCCGCGGCTCCCGTGTTAGGAGTGATGAACCCACGTAAATCGCCGACGGTGCGAGCACGCTGCCATGAGTCGTCGGGAATCTCGATGGCGAATTGCTGTTCGAGCGCACTCTGTAGTTCAACCAGACTAAGGCTGTCGAGGCCGATATCCTCGCTGAGCCGGCTTGCGTTGGAGGCGTTGCCCATGCGCGCGCCGGGCATGGCTTGCAGCGCCTGAATCAACGGATCATCCACGGCGCTGACTTCACCGCTCGCGCGAAATGCGAGCGCCGCGCGCGCAGCGACATCATGGCGCTTTACCTTCCCCGTGGATGTGCGCGGGAAGTCCGGGTTCGGCCAGAGCAGCCACCGGCGTATCTGCTGGTAATCCGCCAGCGTCGCGTTGGCCGATGCCACCGCGGCATCTGCCGCGCGATCGTCGCTCATCAGCAATGCGGCCGCGGGCCGCGGACCGGCGTCGCTGTCGAAGGCGAAGGCGCAGGCATCACGCACGCCCGTCTGGTGTGTCAGCGCGGCTTCCAGGTCCTGCGGATGCACGTTGAGTCCGGCAGCGGTCACGATGACGTCGCCCTTGCGGCCGGCGAAGACCAGCTCGCCCTGGGCGTTGCGGGCGGCGAGATCGCCCGTGCGCAGCCAGCCCTCATCGGCATTGCGGGCCTGCGCTTGTCCGGCGCGCCATTCTGTCTCGGCAATGGAGCCGCCGCGGACGAGGATCTCGCCATCCTCTGCCACCTTCACCTCGCGCCCGGCGAGCGGCTTGCCGATGCTGCCGCGCGCGGTGTGGAACGGGTGGTTCAGCGTGACCAGCGCTGTGGTCTCGGTCATTCCATAGCCCTGGATAAGCGCGAAGCCGAGGCGCGTCCAGAACTGCTCTAACTCTTCGGGCAGCGTTGCGCCGCCGCAGACGAAGGCCCAGAACTTCCAGCCGAAGAGGCGATGCTGGCGCCGGAAACGCCACCAGCGCCCGAGCGCCGCCACATGGTCCGCGGTGTCGAGGCGAGCCGCCAGCGTCGCGTCGAGGCGAGAGAGATGGCTGCGCAGTAGCTCCAGCACGCGCGGCACGGCTGCCAGTACAGAGATGCGTTGGTTATGGATGAGCTGGATGAGCCGCGGGGCATCCAAGCGGGTCTCGAAATGGACTTCGGCAGCGAGCAGCGGTGGCACCCAGAGGCCCATGAACTGGCCGAAGACGTGCGAGAGCGGCAGGGTATGGAGGAAACGGAGCGGATGGAAAGGGCGCTCGTAGCGGCGATACTTCGCGATCTCGCGCTCGATGGGGTCGAGTGAGGCGAGCACGTTGCCGTGGGTGTGGACGATGCCCTTGGGCTCCGACGTGGTGCCCGAGGTGAAGATGATCTGGAGCGGCGTACTGCGATTTAGAGTCGCTACAGGCTTGTAGTCCGGTGCGGGCAGGCCGGTTGCATCCAGCGGGAGGGTTGGAACATCAGATGGCTGCAGCTTCTGGAGCAGCGATGCGTCGCCGATGAGGAGACGCGGCGAGGTCTCGGCGATGACGCGCCGGGCAAAGCGCGGATCGCCTGCGGCGTCGAGCGGGACGACGAGGATACCGCGCAGCACGCAGCCATAGAACGCTGCGATCCATGCGGCGGAGTTCTGGCCCCAGAGCAGGATGCGATCTCCGGATGCGATGCCGCGACGCGCAAACTCAGCCGCAAAGCGGGCGCTGAGCTCGGCTAATGCGGCGTAGTTCGAGGGCAGACTGCGATTGCCGGTGTGGCTGACCACCGCGCCATCCGAGCCGTAACGGCGGAAGTCATCGAGAAGCGTGGCCAGATGCGGACGGGCCAGATGCGGACGGGCCAGATGCGGACGCACCTGGTTAGTGTGTCACAAGCGCGTAGAATGATGTGTTTGCCGTCAGCCAACAGAGTTGACCGGACGGAAGGGGAGCGAAATTTTGGCAGAGACTACTTACGATGT
>JAUTWX010000412.1 GCA_030838385.1 Acidobacteriaceae bacterium | reverse complement strand
AGGGTGGAATACCCGCGCCTTTCTCGATGCCGGAGAGTTCCTCCTTGGCGGCCTTATCAAACCCCTCGGCACAGACGATTGTCCGGGCTACGCGCAGTACTTCACCGGCCTCGTCCCCACCGACCAGGGCACCCCGATTCTCAAGCCGCACATGGCCTGCCTCTTTGAACACACCACCGACAGTCCCGCCTGGCGGCACTCTGAAAACGGCCTGATCAGCGGGCGCCCCAGCCGCGAGCTCGTTCTACGCACCGCCGCCGTCGTCGGCAACTACGACTATCTCCTCGACTGGATCTTCCAGCAGGATGGCACCATCCGCGTAGCCGTAGGCGCCACCGGCATCGTGGAAACCAAGGCCGTCAAGCAGATGACCGCAACCGACACCATGAGCAATCACGGCAAGCTGGAGCACGGCACTCTCGTTGCCCCCAACCTGATCGCCGTCAACCACGACCACTACTTCTCCTACCGCCTCGACCTCGACGTCGACGGCACCACCAACAGCTTCATGGTCGACAGGCTCGTCACCCAGAAGCTCACGGGCAGCGTGCGCAACAGCATCTGGGGCGTCGATTCCGCCATCGCCCATACCGAGAAAGACGCCATCCTCGACCTCGATCCGCGCCACCCAGCCATGTGGCACTTCATCAATCCCAGCCACCATGGAGCGGTCGGGTATCCCTGCGGCTACGAAATTATGGCCGGCGCAACCGCCGTTTCCATCGTCTCCCCCGACGATCCCTCCCAGAGGGTCGGCGCCTTCTCCGAGCATCAGATGTGGGTCACCCCCTACCATCCCGATGAGCTCTACGCCTCCGGCACCTACGTCACCAGCAGCAAGGGTCATGAAGGTCTTCCCACATGGACTGCGGCCAATCGCCCCATCGAGAACACCGACATCGTCGGCTGGTACACGCTCGGCTTTCATCACGTTGTTCGCCTGGAAGACTGGCCGATCATGCCGACACTCTGGCACGACTTCCTTATCCGCCCCGTCAACTTCTTTGATCAGAACCCCACCCTCACCCTACCTCACCAGCCTTAACCAAAACATCCACCCGACCGTCTCCCCAGGACGATCGGCGCGAATATCTTCAGAGCACCTCCCCTTACCTCCGGTCATTGACAAGCCGGAGTTAGGGGCGTATTTTGCAACGTCATCCTGCCCCTGTCGAATGGGAAGGCCCCTGTATCTCCTTCGACAGCGCCACTCCTGCACTCCCTCCGAAGCAGCTTTCGAAGCCGGCGCCCTACTGTTCCATCACGCCATATTGAAACCGCGGCGGCAGCCGGCAGCCCGTCCGCTCGATCATCCCAAGCGTAAGCGCCTGCGGCACCAGCAGCGATGTGATTCCCTCCCACGGCTCCGGCACCTCGCCGATCCTCACCGGAAACAGCCTCTCGGTCGCATCGCGCTGCTCGGTCGAGACCAGCACCACCTTGCCTCCACGCCGGTTGCACTCCTGAGCCAGCTTCACGCCAAGCTCAGCCACGTGCCCCAGCGCAAAGATAATCGACACATGCGTTCCATCCACGTCGAGATTCGGGCCATGCTTGAAGCCGGCTCCCGTATGCGGCGCTGCGCGATGGCCGCTCATCTCACGAATGCACAGCGCGCTCATCACCGCGCCTCCCCACGCCGCTCCACGTCCCACGATCTCCGTATTGGCCGCTCCCCGGCAAAAGCTCTCCAGCTCACCGCGCATCGCGAACACCCGGTCGAGATCGCTGGCAAAGCTCTCCACCACCCGCTCCGCATCCTCAAGCCACGGCCGCCCCAGAATCTCCGACGCCAGGATGATCGAGGCCGCCGTCGAGTTCGTATAGGTCTTCGTCGCGTTGCCGTACTCCGGTCCAGCCAGAATCGGAAGCTTGTTCTCGGCCAGGTTCCAGCACGTGCTCGCAGGATTGTTGCAGATCAGACTAAGCGCTCGCTCCCCTCCCCGCTTGAACAGTTCAACCAGCTCCGCACTCTCGCCCGAGGTCGTCGACAACACGGACAGCGCCGCATCGTCCCACACCGACGTGGAGTAGTTCAGCCACTCTCCCGCGTCCAGCGAAAACGACGGCTTGCCATGCGACTGCAGCATAACCGATCCGCTGATCGAAGAGCAGAACGATCCGCCCATGCCGATAAACAGCACCGGCCCCTTCCTCGAGGCGAGTTCTTTCAGTTTCTTGAGTTCACTGCATATCACCGCATCGCTCGCATAGGCGCGAATCAATTCGCGGAGACGCTCAGGCTGTTCGCGGCATTCGATCTCCAATATCTGCGTGCCGTTTGCTGCGAGCAGTTCTTTGACCGGCTCAATCCCATTGATCCAGCGTGGTGCCAGTTGTTTCGTCTCTTCCATCACACATTCCTTCGCTGCAAAAGGTTATTGTTCTAGAGCATTTTCACCGTAACCGGGGTCATTCATTAGCGAGAGTACGTGCGTTTTGCGTTGCTTGTTTTATGTCGTCATCCTGACAAAACGGCTGACCTGCCGCCGCCTCGAAGAATCCGTTTCAAACCTGCGCCTGCCACACTGTTCCCCCCTCAACCCGTTTACGCAGCGATCCCGCGCCGCGCACTCGCCGTATCGAGCGCCAGTCGAACGGCTCCGATTAATTGCGCATCAGCTCCCAGAACGCTCAGGGCAAGCTCCGGCATTGCCCGTGCACCTCGCTCCTTCAGGACAGTTCGCGCTGCCTCGCAGAGCGCCGGATGAACTCCCACGCCCCCGCCAAGCACAAACAAAGGACAGTTCAGGATCAGCGATATGTTGTAGATCGCATACGCCAGAATTCGCGCCGCCTGCTCCAGCATGGTCTGCGCCAGCGGCTCCCCTGCCAGCGCATAATCGAAGATCTCCGTCGCATTCAGGTCTCTCGGCAGCGCAGTGCGCTCTTCCGTCCATAACTTCTGCCACTGCTCCTTGATTCCCTCGCCGCCGATAAGACCTTCGAGCGCGCCCGGCTTGCCGCGTTCCACCGGCTCTTCCGGCGTCCCAGGCACAAGCATGTAGCCGATCTCTCCAGCCGTCCATCCCATCCCCTGGAACAGGCGGCGGTTCAGCACAATACCCGCCCCAACGCCACTCCCGATAGCCAAAAAAACAAAGTCACGGCTCTCCTTCGCGGCACCGACCCAACTCTCGCCGATCGCACCTACGTTCACATCGTTATCGACCGCTGCCGGCACCCCCAACGCCGCCTCGAGCAGGGCGCGCAGCGGCACGTCCCGCCATCCCATCAGGTACGAGGTCGCAATCACAACGCCCGTGTCGGCGTCCGTAATCCCCGGCGCTCCTGCTGCAATCGCTCGCAGCGCACTGCGCGGTACACAGCTCTCGTCGAGCAGGTGCTCCACGCCCGCGCGAATCAGGGCAACAATTTCATGCGGGTCCTGGATGCCCACGCTACTGGTAGACCACGTTCCCAGCACCGCGCCAGTCATATCCGCTAACGCTAAACGAAGGTTGGTCCCTCCAATATCCACACCGACAACGCATCCGTTGTCCGGGGGGGTCAAGCTGTCATGCTCTATCGGGTTGAGGCTGTACGACTGCTGCTTCACCATCTTGAAGATTGCCTCGGATGCAGTTCAGCGCATCGCTGCGCCTTCTGCGTGTTGTGCCTTACGGTGCGATCACCGTCGTAGCGCTAATACTCTCCAGCTCGCGTCCCTTCGTCTCGGGAACGACGAAGCGCACAAACAAAAGCGTAACAATACAGAAAACTCCATAGATCGCGAAGGTAAGGGAGGTACCTGCCGTTTTGATAAGGGATAAAAAGGTGATCGATACAAGGAAGTTCGACGTGCCGGAGCCAAGTGTCGCCGCCGCCACTCCGCGACCTCGCACCCGCAGCGGAAAGACCTCGGAGACAAGGATCCACGCGATGGGTCCCATGCTGAACGCAAAGCAAACGATGTAGACCATCAAACAAGCGGTAGCAACCAGCCCCAGCGACGATTCCAGCCTCGCCTGATGATGGAAGGCATACGAGAGCACAAACAGCGAGATCGTCATCCCGCTCACGCCCGCATAGAGAAGAGGCTTCCGTCCCGCCCTGTCCACCAGCACCAGGGCAATCACCGTTGCGAGCACATTGACGATCGCGACCAGCAGCGTCGCAAAGATCGCATTCTTGTTGGACGTGATGCCGGCAAGCGCAAAGATCCGCGGCCCGTAGTAGATGATTGTGTTGATGCCTGTGACCTGCTGCAGCACCGTGAACCCCACCGCGATGAACAGGGCGCCGCGTACAGCCGGACTCCACAGCGCGCTCCAGCGCCGCTCCATCTTGGTTAGCATGCTGACCCGTATATCTTCAAGCAATAGCCTGGCGCCCGTTTCATTCGTGTAGGTTTTCAGCACCGACTCCGCATCCACCAGCCGGCCCTGCGCAAACAACCATCGCGGACTCTCCGGCACCGTCAGCACCATGAACAGGAAGACGATCGCTGGCAGCGCTCCAATGCCGAACATCAGCCTCCACGCCTGCTGCCCGGCCAGCAAGTAGCCCGTCAGGTCCGATAACGCAATCCCGACCGTTAGAGCGAACTGGTAGAGCCCGATGAGCATCCCCCGCGACTGCGGAGGCGCAAGCTCCGACACGTAGACCGGCGCAGTCACCGACGTGAAACCGATCGCCAGTCCCAAGATTCCGCGCGCAAGGATAAGCGTGGCCACGTTCGGCGACAGCGGAGCCAGGATAGACCCCACGATGAAGATGCTGCCGCCCCACACCAGCGTGGCCCTCCGGCCGATGCGGTCGGCGATTGTCCCGCCTAGGACTGCGCCCAGCATCGCTCCAACCAGTACGACACTCACCACAACCTCTTCCATCCGTGTGGAAAGGCTGAAGCTTCCACGCACGTAGACCAGCGCAGCCGCAATGATCCCCATGTCGTAGCCGTAAAGAATACCCGCCAGCCCCGCAATCAAGGAAACCTTCCAGATAAAGCCGCGGTTTACCTCCGGCTTGAAAGCATCGGTCGAATTCAGCACACACGCTCCCTACAGTTCATCTCCTCATGCAGACGGTTTGCAGCAACGGGCAACGTGAACGCCCGCACCCTCTCGCCGGCATCGAATCGCCTCGGCGTCAAGCACGTCATCGCCACTCCCGACCCTGCGGCTGGGTTCTTCACCGTGGGCGTTCTCGTCCCGCACCAGGCAGACCGTCCACGCAAGAAAGTAGCGCTGCGAATCAATTCTCTTTCCAGTACTCATTGAAACCCGCATAATCCGACGGCAGGTTCGCCAGAATTGTGCGCCGCAGCTCAAGCATATCGACCGGCCCCAGCTTCTTATAGAGCACCTTCCCGTCGCCCGACAGCAGAATCGTATAAGGCACAGCCGAATCCCATTTGGGATCGAAGGCCGTCTGCAGCGACGCCGTATCGTCGGACGAAAACAGAAGATTTTTGCTCGTCGCATGATGCTTTTGCAGGAACCGCAGCACGCTCGCCTTCTCGTCCGGCATATTCGCCGACACCGTCACAAGCGAGAAATCGCGTCCTGAATACATCCGCAGCGTGTCCTCAAGATCGGCAAACTCGACCACGCACGATCCGCACCACGTCGCCCAGAAATCCACCAGCATCATCTGGTGGG